>JARIAA010000241.1 GCA_029264635.1 Psychrobacter sp.
TGCTCGCTGACTTTACGAGTCGTTTTAGCGACTAGTTTATAGATACATCTTCAGCTAGACAAAATTTTTAAATAAAAAAGCAAGGCACATCAGATGACTGATATCAATCCAGAAGCACAGTTTGACAATTTTTTTGCCTTATTTGAGCAGCCTGTACAGTTTGAGATCAATCAGGACAGTCTAGATGAGCGTTTGCGCCTTCTACAAAAACGCTATCATCCTGACAATGTTGCAAAGAGTGTACTGGACAATATAAAGGCGCAGCAGCAGTCTGAGCAAGCATCTGCGTTAATCAATCAGGCCTATCAAACCTTAAGTGCGCCTGATAGTCGGGCAAGCTATCTATTAGAAGTAGCAAATCAAGCACAAAATTTAGAGCATTCCATCGCTGACTTAGATTTTTTAGAAGATGCAATGCAGATGCGTATTGATTTAGATGATGCCATTGAAGATAAAAACCGTTTGACGTTACAACAGCTAGATCCACAAATTACAGAGCGCTTAGCCACACAGTCTGAGCGCTTCAGCAGCGCCTACCAAAGCCAGGACTGGCAAATAGCGATTGATGCGACACAAAAATTAAAATTTTTAGTGAAGTTGAGCGCTGATGTAACGAGTGCTCTTGATGAAGTGGCAACGGCTGAGCATTCTGATGACGATGATTTGTATGTTTAAACGTATGGTATTTGAGAGTATCCAATTAAAGATAGTCAATTCTAAACCTAATCATTTTTCCATTCTAATTTAATTATTCACTATTATTTCAAAGCCATGGTTAAAATAGCCCAAATGATGCCGTATAATCTCTGAATTTACTGCTGTTACCCGCTATACGTTTCTAATTTATGAGGGGTATCACTGTTAGATTACAATAGCGCATATATCGTATTTGTTTTACTTCACTTATTCATTTTATCTTTGAGTCATCTTATGTCTTTATTGCAAATTGCCGAACCCAATCAAAGTGCCCAACCTCATCAGCATCGTTTTGGTCTGGGAATCGATCTTGGTACCACGCGCTCACTGGTTGCTGTGGTACGCTCAGGCAAGGCGCAAGTGTTAGAAGCAGGTACGAGTACTGATACGTTATTACCTTCCGTGGTTTATTATCCAAGTTCAGGTAGTCCACTGGTAGGCTATGAGGCTTTAGCGCACCTAGCAGATGATCCAAAAAATACCATTATCTCGGCTAAGCGCTTTATGGGTCGTAGCCCAGCGGATATTAAATTCTCGCATCCTTATGAATTAAGCGGCCGTAAAAACGATATGCCAGCATTCGTGACTGCTCAGGGTGAGGTCTCTCCTGTTGAGGTCTCAGCGCGTATAATAGCGGCACTTAAGCAACGTGCAGTAAGTGCCTTGCCTACAGACAGTATTGAAGGTGCGGTCATTACGGTTCCCGCCTACTTTGATGAAGCTCAGCGTCAAGCGACTAAAGATGCAGCGCAGGCGGCTGGTATCAATGTACTGCGCCTATTAAATGAGCCTACCGCTGCTGCAGTTGCTTATGGTCTTGATCAATCGACAAAGGATAAGACTAAAGAAAGCTATTATTTAATTTATGATCTCGGTGGTGGCACTTTTGATGTCTCTATTTTAAAGCTAAATGATGGCGTCTTCGAAGTGTTAGCAACGGGCGGCAATAGCGCGTTAGGAGGCGATGATATTGATCGCCTAATGACTAACTGGCTTATTAAGAAAGTAAACATTGACCCTAAAGACGTGAGCCTGCATGACAAATCAATACTTGCTCAACAAGCTAAAAGTTATAAGCAAGCATTAACGGCTGCTGAGCAAGTTGATATCGACGTTGTTATTAATAAGCAATCTTATCAAGGTGTATTACGCCGTAAAGATTTGTTGACTATCGCAGAGCCTGTTAGCCACCGTACACTAAGCGTATGTGAACAAGTCCTTCGTGACGCTAAACTATCAAGCACTGATTTAGATGAAGTGATCTTAGTGGGTGGCTCTACCCGCATGCCTGCTATACAACAAGTTGTAACTGAGTTTTTCGCTAGAAAGCAACTTTGCCGTCTGGATCCAGACGAGGTGGTGGCATTAGGCGCTGCACAAACGGCACATCAATTGGTCAATGGTGATAGCGATAACAATCTATTGCTGCTGGATGTGACACCATTATCGCTTGGTCTTGAGACTATGGGCGGCTTGGTTGAAGTGCTTATTCCACGCAACACCCCTATCCCTGTCAAAAAGCGCCAAGTATTTACGACTTATCAAGATGGTCAAACAGGCATGGTCATTCATGTAGTACAGGGCGAGCGCGAGACAGTCGACAACTGCCGCTCACTAGGACGTTTCGAGCTATACGGCATCCCTCCCATGAAAGCTGGATTTGCTCGTATTGAAGTCACTTTTAGTATTGACGCTAATGGACAGCTAACGGTCAGTGCGCAAGAGACGACAACCAAAACAGAAAGCAAAATTGAGATTGTACCTTCTTATGGATTATCAGATGAGCAAAAAGAGCAGCTCCTTATTGCAGGGTTTAAATATGCAGAAGAAGACAAAAACGCGCGCTCTTTAATTGAAACCAAAGTAGAAGCTGAGCGTGAAATATTGGCGCTGCAATCTGCACTTAACGAATTTGAAGCTTTATTGACAGCAGAAGAGCAGCAAGCGCTAACTGAGCACATCCAAGCGCTGCAAACAGCGCTCATCACTGATGATCGAACCATTATCGAAGCACAGCAAGCAAGTCTTAAGCCTCATAGTGACGCCTTTGCGGCTCGTATCATGGATCAAAGCGTTAAAGCCAGCATGGCAGGTACTAGTGCCCAAGACTGGTAACAGTGACGCCCAACCATTTATTTGAACGCTTATATTTTTAATTGATTAGCCTTGGAAAGATGATTTATGCCAAAAATTACTGTATTACCTCATCATGAGATTTGCCCTGAAGGGACGGAAGTCGAGCTAGAAGCAGGCAGCAACCTATGCAAAGCGTTACTCGAAAAAGGCATTAAGATTGAACATGCTTGTGAGATGTCAAAAGCGTGTACTACTTGTCATGTAGTGGTACGTAAAGGCTTTAATAGCTTAGATGAGATGGACGATATCGAAGCTGACTTACTTGATCGGGCTTGGGGACTTGAGCCTGATTCACGCTTATCGTGTCAAGTTATGCTTGAAGATGACGATTTGACCATTGAGATTCCTAAATATACGCTCAATCATGCAAAAGAGAATCATTAAAATCTTGTAATATGCTTTATAGTTTGATGTCATTAAAAAGTCAGCTATCATGATGATAGCTGACTTTTTAATTGAACCTCGCTTCTATCTCTCTTTGCCAATAATTTTTTTATAAGACTTATTTTTCCCTTTTTTCGTGAAGGGCGATTCTCTTTTCTTCTTTTTCAATGCGTTCAAGAGCGAAATTTAATTTATTTTTAATCTCTTGATAATCATAGTTTTGCATATCTTTAAAGTTTAGGTGTAGATTAAAGCCTGGTAACGTATGATCAACCCATCTCGATAAGCTTCCTTTATTGGCATCAGGATCGAGTACTTGCCATGCATTGATAGCCTCGTCAAAACCTTTTAGCTGGTATGTACCTGCGTATTTGCACTCATAATCATGACAAATATAATCGTAAGTACTTTGACTGATTAAAATATCTCCCTTGCCTGCCATAGATTCAAGTCGAGAGGCTAGATTGGCCTCTTTACCAATAATAGTATAGCTCAGACGATTGTTACTACCAAAATTTCCTACATGACAGTAACCAGTTGTAATACCTATCCGCACGTACAAACCTTCAAAACCCATCAGTCGCCATTCTTGGCGCAAACTACGCATTGCACGGCGCATATCAATCGCCATCGCCACACAGTCAAGTGCATCTTGTCGCGTCCCACGACTACTAGGCTCACCAAAAAAGCATACCATGCCATCACCCACAAACTTATCTAGCATGGCACCATGTTTATTGGCAATGACAGTCATACACTTCATATAAGTGTTTAAAATATCTGCTAAATCATCAGAGCTCAAACTATCAGACAGCTCAGTGAAACCAGCAATATCTGAGAACATAATAGACAGCTTGGCCCGTTTGTTATTGACGCTTACCGAACTATCTGATTTTACGATTGGTTGCCAAACTTGCGGCGGTATAAAGCGCGTCAGTTTATTGATCACTGATACCATTGTATTTAAGCGACCCTTTGCTTGCTGAGCCGCCCTATCGTAACTGACATATTTATGATGGATATCCCAAAACTTCCATAGTATCGTTATGATGCTAGCCACTAATACGATCGGTGATAGTAAACCATTATGACAGTCAATCATATCGCCATTTAAAGTAACACTAACGTAATAAAATATAATAGTCGTCACGGCAGATACGACTACTAGCTTAAAGCGCTCGTTAGGAGTATTCAAAATAATTCGAACACCGATTAACATTGCGAGACTCAGTGACACGACTGTGCAAAACTGGATATTTCCAATAATAGTTGATAGTAACACAACAACGATATTAGAAGTCCAAAAGCTTGGTGGGCGCTGATAGTTATAAACTAGAATCATTAAACTTGGCAATACGACAATGGCGAGCAGTGCCATTGAAGAAGGACTAAATGCATAATGTAAAGCAATAAGCCCTACAGTCAGTATCAGAACAAATATTTCTGGATAATTAAAACGAGAGACCTTTTGATTTTCTAAAAAGGTCGGAGATTTTAATTTACCAGAAATAGGCATACAGAATGGTCACTTGGATTAAAAGATTAAGAGAAGAAAGAGATGAGACAAATAAAGATAAGATAGTGAGATTTGATACTGGTTAACAAAATCTAATAACCTTAATTAATGTAGGTATATAATATAGATTATCGATGAATAAAAAAACACCATTCATCGTCGATTGCTACCT
>JARIAA010000284.1 GCA_029264635.1 Psychrobacter sp.
CCTCGCCGCGCGCCTGGTACTTGGGGTACCGTTGGTGGCTTAATCGTCGCGATACCGCTGATGAGTTTAGGGTTTGTGCCGTTTTTAATCATTACTATCTTGTCATGCATTGTTGGCATTTGGATATGCGGCCGTACCTCGGATCTCATGCAAGGTCATGATGATCCGCATATTGTCTGGGATGAGTGGGCAGGCATTTGGATTACACTGTTGCCCTTTTCTTATATGGGCGTCGCTGAAGTAAGCTTTTGGCGAGATATTGTACAAAATTTTTCTATTTTCTCTATTGTTATTGCTTTTATTCTCTTTCGTTTTTTTGACATTATTAAGCCGCCACCGATTGGATGGGCAGACAAAAGAGTCGCAGGCGGCCTTGGTATTATGCTCGACGATATTATCGCAGGTATCATGGCAGCGGTAGTATGGTTGGTAGTCATACTCGGTCTGTTGCTATAAATACTGCATATTCAAAGAGTAACAATACCTATTCTCTCACGTTATTAAACGGATTAGTAACAAAGAGGTATAATATTCGTTTAAATGGATATGTATTTTTCTCGACATTTGCGTTATAATGCGCTTATATTTTGTTACACCTATTATAGAGTAATTATGACAAATTCCCTTTCTGTAATTATCCTTGCTGCCTGAAAAGGCACACGTATGCAATCTGCTAAGCCAAAAGTCTTGCAGACATTAGCAGGCAAACCCCTACTTGGGCATGTCTTAGATACTTGTGATGAGTTGACAGTCTCCAAAACGATTGTGGTATACGGTTTTGGTGGCGATCAATTAAAAACGGCAATGGACAGTCAATATGCGCATTTACCGATAACTTGGGTGGCGCAGACTGAACAGTTAGGGACAGGTCACGCCGTTAAAGTTGCTTTAGAGCAACTCCCAAAAGATGGACAAAGCCTTATACTATATGGGGATGTGCCATTAGTCAGCTGCCAGACGTTAACGACGTTACAGTCGGCTAATGCTGACGGTATGTCAATGCTCACGCTAACTGTCGATAATCCGTTTGGGTTAGGTCGTATTAAGCGTAATGATGCAGGAAACATCGAAGCTATCGTTGAGCAAAAAGATGCTAGTGAAGATGAACAGCGTATTCAAGAAATCAACAGTGGCATTTATTGCGTTGATAACGCCTTATTACATCAATATTTACCTAAGCTATCTAATGACAATGCCCAAAAAGAATACTATCTAACAGATATCGTCAAAATGGCTGTCGCTGATGGTATAACGATTGCCGCGATTGAGCCTGAGCATACGTTTGAGATTGAAGGCGTTAACAACCGTCAACAACTTGCCAGCTTAGAGCGCACATGGCAAAGCAAGCTCGTAGCTGACCTGCAAGAAGCGGGTATACAGTTTGCTGATCCAACTCGCGTTGATATACGTGGTACGTTGACTGCAGGTCAGGATGTATTCGTCGATGTTGGCGTGGTGTTTGAAGGTGATTGTACTTTAGGCGATAACGTCTATATCGAGGCGGGCTGTGTTATCAAACATGCAAAAATTGGCAATGCTTGCCATATCAAACCTTACTGTGTCATTGATCGTACCGAAGTAGGTTCTGGCGTTGATATTGGTCCTTTTGCAAACCTACGCCCTGAAACGGTATTGTCTGATAACACTAAAGTGGGCAATTTTGTCGAAATTAAAAAATCGACCATCGGGCACGGTAGCAAGGTCAACCATTTAAGTTACATCGGTGATGCAACCGTTGGCGCGGATGTCAACGTCGGTGCTGGAGTCATTACGTGCAATTATGATGGCGTCAATAAATCGCAGACTGTTATTAAAGATAACGTTTTTGTAGGCTCTAACTCAAGTTTGGTTGCACCTGTCACGATAGGCGATAGTGCGGTTGTCGCTGCAGGATCTGTCATTACAGATGACGTAGATAGTAAAGCATTGGCTCTGGGCCGTGCGCGTCAAGTACAAAAACCTGACTTTCAGCGTCCCACTAAAAAGTCAAAATAGTTAGACGGCCTAGTCATTAAACCGTTGAACAATCAACTATTTGGATACCCTAAAGCAGCGCGGCAATCTTTGTGGTGCTGCTTAATAATTTTAACACCTTACTCATTCATTTTATTTACCTAATATCTTTTATTTATTTAATCTAAGGAATAGCTATGTGCGGAATTGTAGGCGCAGTTGCCGAGCGTAATATCGCTAATATTTTACTTGAAGGCTTAAAACGTCTGGAATACCGCGGCTATGATTCCGCGGGTCTGACAGTCATTCGTGATGGTGAGCTGCACCGCGAGCGGCAAGTAGGCAAGGTACTCGCATTGGTAAATGCTGTTGCCGAAGATCCAGCAAACTTTGATGGTCATCTCGGCATTGCACATACACGCTGGGCGACTCATGGTGAGCCTGCGCAGCGTAACGCGCATCCACACATCTCAGGTAAGATTGCGGTTGTCCATAACGGTATCGTCGAAAACTATGCTGAGCTCAAAGAAGACCTAATCGCTAAAGGTTATGTATTTACCTCGCAAACTGATACAGAAGTGGTTGCGCACCTAATCAATGATGCGTATCAAGAAACCTCTGATCTATTAGAAGCGGTTCGCGTTGTAACTCCCTTATTGCATGGCGCATTTGCCTTGGGTATCGTCCATGTTGATAGCCCAGATGAGCTCATTGCGGTACGTTTAGGCTCGCCTTTGGTGATTGGCGTTGGTATCGGTGAAAACTTTATTGCTTCAGATCAATTGGCACTGCTACCAGTCACCAACCGTTTTATGTATTTAGAAGAAGGCGATATTGCCAATATTACCCGTGATCGTGTTCGCGTCTATGCAGACGGTACTGAGGTCAGCCGTAAGATTCATGAGATAGATGCCAAGCAACACAATGCTGATAAGGGTGAGTTTAAGCATTATATGCTCAAAGAAATCTACGAGCAGCCAGATGCCGTTGCCCGTACAGTCGAGATGGCCGTAGATAACGGTGAAACTGCCAAGCTACGTGATGACTTTTTACAGCGCCACGAGACCAAGCTTGCAGGTATTCGGCACATCCAAGTACTTGCTTGTGGTACCAGTTATCATGCAGGTATGGTGGCAAAATATTGGTTCGAAAATTTAACGCGTCTCCCCTGTTCGGTTGAAATCGCAAGCGAGTTCCGCTATCGCAATCCTGTGGTCGTTGACAATTCACTAATCGTTTGTATCTCACAGTCTGGCGAAACCGCTGACACTTTATCGGCGCTACGCGAGATTCAAAAGCATAGTCCAGCGGGACTTGTGAGCTTGGCGCTATGTAACGTACCAACGTCATCGCTCGTGCGTGAAACTGACATTTTCTTGCCGACGCTTGCAGGGCCTGAAATTGGTGTGGCTTCTACCAAAGCGTTTACGACTCAGCTGGTCGCACTAATTCTATTATTGTTAAAGGTTGGCGTTGTACAACAGCGTATCGATACTGAGCGTTTGACCTCATTGTTAGAGAATTTGCATAAGCTACCTGGCCAGCTTCATGCCAGCTTAAAGCTTGATGCCCCTATCAAAGCAATGAGTGAAAGCTTTGAGGACAAAAAGAGCTGTTTGTTCCTAGGTCGCGGTTTGCAGTTTCCAATCGCTCTAGAGGGCGCACTGAAGCTCAAAGAGATCTCTTATATCCATGCTGAGGGTTATGCCGCAGGCGAGCTTAAGCATGGTCCATTGGCACTGGTCGATAAAGACATGCCTATCGTCGTACTGGCACCCAAAGACAGTATGTTTGATAAGCTTAAAGCCAATATGCAAGAGGTGCACGCGCGCCACGGTGAGCTGTTTGTATTTGCCAGTGAAGCCAGCCAAATGGTAGCAGAAGATCGCTTGCACGTGGTCTATGTACCTGATGTCTGCGAAATACTAGCACCGATCGTCTATAGTATCCCTGTGCAGCTGCTATCGTACCATGTAGCAGTCATGCGCGGCACCGACGTCGATCAGCCACGTAACTTGGCAAAATCGGTAACGGTTGAATAGGTTTATTATTTGCTGAGATTGTTAATAAGTAATTAATTGTCATACTAAGTCCTCCGCCATCTTATATAAATTAGATGGCGGAGGATTTTTTTTGAATAATGAAAATAGAAAATCTCAATAATTTGGGGATACCTTAATATAACCGTACACTTGTATATAGATTATAATCATAGTCCAAATTTGTTATGGCACTACAAATGCGATAAAAAGGATATGTATAAAAGATAGTAGATATATAATGATAGTATTTAAAGTAATAGTATCGAAAACATGGATATCGAAAGCGGCACCCCTAACCAAATAGACATTATCTATGAAGATGAACTTCTGGTGGCGATTAACAAAGAAGCTGGTCTATTAGTGCATCGCAGTTGGCTGGATAAAGGTGAGACGC
>JARIAA010000298.1 GCA_029264635.1 Psychrobacter sp.
ATCAATCTAGCTAATGAAGGCGCGCTGAACTCTTTAAATGGTATTGGCAGTAGTAAGGCTCAGGCTATTATCTTATATCGTGAGATGTTTGGGCCGTTTAAGACGATTGATGAATTAGCAAAGGTCAAAGGTATCGGCGCTAAAACCATAGAAAAAAATAGAGCACGCTTACAAGTGCAAGACTAACTAGCCTATGTTTGCTTATTAATGGTTGATTATTTTTTTTTAAATAGCATATAGTCATTATCATAACCCACCTAGCAAGCCCAAAATTTGTTAGACTATCATATACATCCGCCTGATAAACGCTGTGTTTATCAGAGGTGGTTAAAGAATACCGGCGAGGAGTAGATGCATGGCCGAGCGTGCCGCCAAGCAGTTAGAACTGAATAAATCTGAATTACCCAATTCCATTACTGAAGTAATTGCTACATTGAACCGTGCTGGGTTTGATGCTTATATCGTCGGTGGTGGCGTGCGCGATACTTTATTGGGTCTGCGTCCAAAAGACTTTGACGCTGTGACTGATGCCAAGCCGCATGAAATCAAAGACGTCTTTGGTAAACGCTGCCGCATTATCGGACGCCGCTTTCAATTGGCGCATGTGTATTCAGGACGAGAGCTGATTGAAGTCGCTACTTTTCGTGGTCCGCCAACGAATGATGCCAGTACCAACCAAGATGGGATGATCCTGCGAGACAATGTGTGGGGCGATATCAAACAAGACTTTGCCCGTCGTGACTTTTCTATCAATGCCCTTTATTATCAGCCGCTCAAAGGGGTGGTACATGATTTTTGTGGGGCACTTGAAGACATTGATAATAAAGTCATTCGCCTGTTGGGTCATGCGCCTACTCGTATCGAAGAAGACCCAGTGCGACTACTGCGTGCGCTACGTTTTAAAGCCAAATTAGGCTTTGAATTCGACGAAGAGTTGTCTCAGCAGTTCCATCAGGACAATTGGGCGCTGCTTGAACAAATATCACCGCATCGCCTTTATGACGAAACGCAAAAAATGTTTACGGGTGGCTATTTGGTGCCTTTATTGCCACTATTATTTGAGTCAGGCGCAATTGATAGCTTAATTATTTATCCGCCATCAGAACCCAGTGCTTTGGTCAAACAAGTGGCTATCAATACGGATAAACGTATTGCCGCAGGCAAAAGTATCAATCCTGCTTTTTTCTATGCTGCTATCTTATGGGAAAACTATTTGCATCAGCTAGAAAAAGCCAAAAAGCGCAATATGCCGTTTGCTGAAGCGCAAATACATGCAGCTAGCAAAGTCGTTGACCGCCAACGTATCAAAACTGCGATTCCCAAATTTGCTGAGCAATTTATCCGTGATATTTGGATATTGCAGCCAAAATTGGCCGCGCCGCGCAGCAAGCAAATAGTCCAGCTCTCTGAACATCCACGCTTTCGCGCAGGCTTTGATTTTTTATTATTACGTGAGCAATGTGGTGATGCTGAGCATCCGCTCTCTGAGTCAACCAATGGGATGGGCGACTGGTGGCAGACGTATCAAACTTTATCAGATAAAGAGCAGCAGCAAGCCGTTGATGAGTTTGATGAAAGTCTTCGCCGCGGTGCTTATAAAAAAGGTCAGCGCGGACGTAATCGTAATCGCCAAAAGTCAGAAGCAGATTCAGTAGATGAGTCGATATCAAATCGAAAAGATACTCAGCTTAGTAACGCGAATGGCAGTACAGAGAAAAATGGTGATGGACAGATGATGGTAAACGATCCAGCAAACATCCCATCTCGCCGCCGCCGCGCTGCCAGTCAGTCTGCATTTGCTGATCAATCTGATGCCAATAAAGACAAGCGCTATGACACGCAGCAGGCAAAGCAAGATAGCCTTGAGCTTGCTCAGCTACAGCAGTTATCCCTTGTCAGTAACCGTAATCAAGGCACCCATAAACGCGATAATACAAAGCCTGCGCCTTTATTTATCATAGAGCATGACAGGGTTGTGCCGCCACTACAAAAACAGCTGTCCGTCAAAGATAAGCCTAAACAAGCGCCCGTGCAGGAAAAATCCCTCAGTAAGCAGCCTTTGGCTGAGCAGCAGAATGGAGAAACTGATCATAAAGTGGCTCGTTCCAATGATGCTGAGCAGCCTAAAGCAAAACAGTTAGAGGTTATGCCATCTTCTGCTAAAGCACATCTGGCTCGTTCGATAGCACGATCACCTGCGCTAGTAACTACGAATAATGAGCCAATTCCGCATCAGCGTCGACGCCGCGAGCCTACTGTAGATAATAGTCACCGTACAGGCAGTATAGATAACGTTGAGACGCAGGTTGATAATCACGATCACCCTGCTGCAAAACACGCGAAAGAAGCGCTAAAACCTGTCGCCCAGTCTGATGGTAAAGCTGACAAAGTTGCAGAGCCGACAAAAGTTATAGAAGGCAGTAAGCAGGCCGATGCCCCTGCGAAAAGATTAGCTAAAGCGACAGAAGTAAAGTCTGCTAAAACCAGTCAAATGGTTAATGGTAAGGCGATTTCTCGCGTACCAAGCGATAATAAAGGCCCTGTCCCATCGAAGCGTCGCCGTCGTCAGCCAAGTATCGATAATGCGTGATCACCATCATACGGACAGTGTTAGCTGGGTGACATGCTATGTAGGCTTAGGCAGCAATCTAGCTAATGAGTTAGGTTCACCTATAGAGCATTTGCAGTGTGCATTTGCTGAGCTTCAAGCGCATGAGCAGATACGTGCAGTTCGAGTATCCTCCTTTTATGCTTCAGCGCCCATGGGGCCGCAAGATCAGCCAGATTTTGTCAATGCGGTCGCAGGTTTTGAGACGACATTAACGCCTTTTGAGCTGCTTAGATTTTGCCAGCAATTAGAGGAGCAAGCCAAGCGGGCACGCATACGACGATGGGGTGAGCGTAGTCTTGATGTCGATATTTTATTATATGGCGAAATACATCTGACAGAGCCGCAGCTGACAATACCCCATGCTGGACTTATTGAGCGTAATTTTGTCTTAATACCACTGCGACAGCTAGCGCCAAACATTATCATTGCTGGCAAATCGATAGATGATTATCCACAAAGTAAGGACTGGACAGGCTTAAAACGGTTATCCAGCGATGCCTAGATTTTTTACACAATATCATCGCGTAGTTTTCAAAGGTACAGATGGTTGATACTTACAGGTAGCAAAAGCATTGAGGGTGATATGACAACGTTATCTACTTTAAATAAGTTTAAAAAAGAAGGCACTAAGTTCACTTGCCTGACCTGCTATGACGCGATGTTTGCACGAATGATGGACAAGGCGCAGATCGATACGATTTTGATTGGTGACAGCTTAGGTATGGTCGTACAAGGTCACGACTCAACCTTACCTGTGACAGTCAATGATATGGCTTATCATACGGCTAATATTGCCCGTAGTAATAAGCATGCACTGATATTAGCTGACTTGCCGTTTATGAGCTATGTGACCCTACCAGAAGCTATTGCCAATAGTCGCAGGCTGATGCAAGCTGGCGCACATGTCATAAAAATTGAAGGCGGCAGTGAGCTGTGTGAATTGGTGACGACTTTAGCGCAGGCGGGTACGCCTACATGTGTGCATCTAGGCTTAACCCCGCAGTCAGTCAACGTCTTTGGCGGCTACAAAATTCAAGGCCGCGGTGACGAGGCGGCTGATAAATTACTTGAGGATGCTAAAGCAGTGGTTGCCGCAGGTGCTGCTCTGTTAGTACTGGAATGTGTACCAGCTGAGCTGGCTAAGCGAGTAACCAATGCCGCTTCTGTACCTGTTATCGGTATCGGTGCTGGCGCAGATACCGATGGGCAAGTCCTAGTGATGCATGACATGCTTGGTATGGTACATGGGCGCGTGCCGCGCTTTGTCCATGACTTCTTGACTGATGCGCGTAATAGCACACACAGTATCGAAGGCGCGTTTGCGCTTTATCAGCAGTCGGTACGTGAGGGCAGTTTTCCAACGCAGCAGCATCAATTTAGCTAGCTCCATTTATTTTTTTGGTCTTTATTATAAGTTGAAGAATATTTAACGATGCCCATTATTTATCAGCAGATCTCAGCATTGCGTGCCGCTTTGCAGCCTTACCGTGGTCAAAAAAGCAATCAGGAAAATAGCCATCAGCGTATTGCCCTCGTACCTACCATGGGCAACTTGCATGAGGGTCATCTGGAACTGGTACGCATTGCTAAGCAGCATGCAGATATTGTCGTCGTTAGTATCTTTGTCAATCCTACCCAGTTTGGGGCTGGAGAGGATTTTGACAGTTATCCACGTACGCAAGATGAAGATGTCGCTAAGCTTGCAAGCGTTGGCGCAGATTATGTTTTTGCGCCCACTATTGAAAAGATGTATCCTGTCTTGCCGCCGCCAACGTCCGTTCTCGCTGGTACGATTACCACTCAATTATGTGGCCAATCACGCCCTGGGCACTTTGATGGGGTAGGCATTGTGGTTTCTAAATTATTCAATATTGTACAACCAGACGTCGCTGTATTTGGACAAAAGGATTATCAGCAGCTGGCGATTATCAAACAGCTGGTACGTGATTTAAGTTATCCTATCGATATCATCGCAGCTCCTATTGTAAGGGCTGCTGATGGCTTGGCGCTCTCTTCACGCAATCAGTATCTAAGCGCAGATGAGCGCCAAATAGCGCCTGTGCTGCATCAAGAGTTGCAGCGCCTGGCACAGAATTTGCTAAACGATGAGCAGCATGTTCAAACGTTTGAAACCTTATTAGCAGACACGCGTACGCGTATAACGGACGCAGGGTTTACGATTGATTATCTTGAGGTAAAAACGCTCGAGCTGGATTCATTAGCTAGTAGTATGAATCATATAAACGTTAATAAAGAGCGCCAAGATTTAATTATTTTAGTCGCAGCTTGGCTTGGACGTGCGCGCTTATTAGACAATCAATTGGTGGCTCTTCATCAAGGATGATTCATAATTAAGTAAAGATATGCAATGGACGTAATAAACTAGGACGGTATCCCATGGAATCAGTAGGTATGAACCAAGAACAGGAATTACTATCGCAAAAACCAGTAGCAAAAAATGTTGAAGACGACAGTATCAGTATCATCGTAGTGTCAGGCAGCTCAGGATCAGGTAAGACCTCAGTACTCAATATTTTGGAGGATTTAGGCTATTACTCTATCGACAATCTTCCTTTATCTTTGGTGCCAGACGTCGCACACAAATTGGTTGATGAAAGCGCCATCCGCCGTGTAGCGCTGGGCGTAGACGTACGTACGCCGCGAGCAGATTTGTCCAATTTTTCTATTATTTATAAAGACCTAAAACAAGTGTACGGTGAGCAGACGGTCAAAATTATCTATGTTACTGCGTTAGATGCGGTGTTGGTGGCACGTTTTAATGCGACCCGTCGTGTGCATCCATTGATGGCACAAGATGGTATAGGGTCAAAGTATCCTACTTATAATTTGCCAGCAGCGATTAAAAAGGAAGAAGAACTTTTAGAGCCTATTGCCAGTTACGCTGATATCAAAATCGATACAAGTAAGCTGAACATTCACCAGTTAAAAGATCGGCTGCGCGACCATATTGGCATAGACAATAAAATTGTAATCAATCTGCTATCCTTTGGCTTTAAGTATGGCAGTCCTATCGATGCTGATTTTGTGTTCGATGTCAGGATTTTACCCAACCCGCACTGGAATCCTGAACTACGGACGTCGACTGGTTTGGATAGTGACGTTGGCGACTTTTTTGCCGATTATCCAGAGGTGGCAGAGATGACAAATGATATGGCGAAGTTCTTAAATCGTTGGTTGCCAGATTTTTTGCACAACAATCGCCATACGGTGACAGTCGCCATTGGTTGTACCGGCGGCAAGCATCGCTCTGTTTTTATTACTGATAAGCTACAAAGCTATCTTGCTCAGAGCTTGCCTAAAGGCTTGACAGTGGTCGCCAAGCACCGTGAAAAGCGTCGTTGGTAGATTTTCAACAGTAGCTCTATTATATAGTAGCTCTATTATATAGTAGCTATATTATATAGTAGCTCTATTATATAATTACTTTGCTGTCAGCCCTTTGGCAGCTCCGTCGCTATTTATGATGTATTATTAATATTAGGCCAATAGTTGTTAGCCTATAGCAAATTTCATTTATTACTTTGGAAAGCTTTTATGATTGACTGGTCAGAACATGACATGCGCGTCTCGCGTACCGAACTCAAAAAAGCCCATGAGCGCTTGCAAGCGTTATCGATACCGCTTGCAGGCTTGTCTAAAAAGCAGCTAAAAAAGCTACCTGCTAGCGATTATTTTATGGCTGAATTGATGGCGCTGGCAGATATTACCAGCGCCAATGCCCGTAACCGTCAAACCAAGCGAGTGGGCAAGCTTATCAGCGAAGAAAATCGTCATGAACTGGTAAAGGCCTTGTTTGATGCCTTTTTTCCAAATGAGCAAATCGCTAAAATTGAAAGCTGGCGCGGTCGGCTTAATATCAATGACGAGGGCACGCTCAAGCAGTTTGTGAAGCAGTATAAGGCGTCGGAGCGTAATAGCTTATATCAGTTATTACTTTGGATTGAATATGCCAAACATATGAACGATGATGAGCTTATGATGGAGTCTGAGCAAGATCTTGCCAGTTATATCCGAGAAGTTGCTATTTTAACGCAGTTAAATTATTAGTTTTTGTTGTATTCTCTTTAACATTATATAAAAAGCCGACTAATTCAGTCGGCTTTTTGCACTGTGAATTATTTAGTTTCATGAAAATAGACTACGCTTTATCACGTTTTTTTACATGTTATCTATGTCATATAGAGCATTAAAAATATATGGTTAAAGTATCGTTAAACGTAATTTAACAGTGACTTTTGAGGCGTTGAACAGGAGTAGTGCAATTGATTGATCCTGTGATAGTGACGGTGATTTTAAATCCAGTACCAGATTCATTTGGCAAAGAGCCGATGTTTCATGCCTTTATCCTGTTAAAAAAATGGGCAACCAATCGCAATGTGACTGTACAGCCCCCTGTAGATACTGATGAAGAAACCTTACGCTATGCGACTGTTGTGACGCCGAATAAGGATCAGGCGGATATTATTATTGTCGAGCTATTAGATTTAACGTTCGTTGATACCTGTTATAGAAAGCCAGCTGATGCCCCTCCCTAGCAGTTTTTACTTTGATAGGAGTTAGAGCTATGACAAACCATATGATAAAAAAAGCGCCTGTATCGCCGTGTGAAACGATTGTTATTATGAAGCCTGATGCAAGCTTACGTGCTTCTGCTGGACGGTTTGAGACAACAACAGCAGAAACAGTGTCAGATATTGAAAAGGTACTGAGTAAATACAATGCTAAAATGCTGCCTATGTTTGGCATTACTGAAGAGCGAGTCGAGCGAGAGATGATGGCTGAGTCTGCTGAAGGCTTAGTAGATGTACCAATGCCAGAGCTCAGTAGATTTTACAAACTCAAGGTAGATGAAGAAAAAGCTGAAGCCGTAGCAGAGGCACTGGCAAGATTAAGTCAAGTAGAGGCAGCTTATGTCAAACCTGGCGTAGAACCTCCTGTGATGCTAGATAGTGAGAATATTTCGCCTGCGCAGAATGCACCACCAGTAACTCCAGATTTATCCTCACGGCAAGGTTATCTAGAGGCAAGCCCTGAAGGCATAAATGCTTATTGGGCACATGCACGTGCTGGAGGCCGCGGACAAAATGTTCGTATCATTGATATTGAAGGAGCGTGGCGGTTCTCCCATGAAGATCTACGCCAATTACAAGGCGGAGTGGTTGGGGGTAGTGAATCGACCGAGATTGGTTGGCGTAATCATGGTACAGCAGTACTAGGTGAATACTCAGGAGATCATAATAGCTTTGGCATTTCAGGGATTTGTGATCAAGCCATAGTATCGGCAGTATCGATATTTGGTGGTATGGGTTCTGCGGCGGCGATTCGCAATGCGGCAGCAAGGTTACGAAGTGGCGATGTGATCTTATTAGAGCTTCATCGTCCAGGACCACGTTATAATTTTCAATCGCGCGAGGATCAAAGCGGCTATATCGCTATTGAGTGGTGGGAAGATGATTATGCGGCCATTCTAGCGGCAACTCGGCGCGGGATCATTGTGGTTGAAGCCGCTGGTAACGGCGCTGAAAATCTCGATGATGACCTCTACCAAGTGCGCCCAAGCAATTTTCCGAGCAGTTGGCGTAACTCTTTTCGTCGCTCAAACCGCGATTCTGGCGCCATTTTTGTTGGGGCTGGCGCGCCGCCGCCCAGTACTCATGGTCGTGACCACGGACCCGATAGGTCGCGACTGAATTTTTCGAACTATGGTGCACTGATTGATGCACAAGGCTGGGGTCGTGAGGTAACAACCTGCGGCTATGGTGATCTGCAAGGGGGTCATGAAGACGTTTGGTATACCGATGTGTTTTCAGGTACCTCATCAGCATCTCCTATCGTAGTCGGTTCTATTGCTTCACTACAAGGCATGGCACGTGCTCACGGCGCGCCAGTGCTGAGCCCATCTCAAGTACGCGAATGTCTGCGAGCGACGGGTTCAGTACAAACTGATGCTCCCAATCGTCCTATCACTCAGCGTATTGGAAATCGGCCTGACCTAAAAGCATTACATCACTACGTCTTTAAGAACACTCCAGTGATCAAAGAGTCCAAGGCAGAATCGCGTATTAAAGGGCTTGCAGCATTGGAAGAGTTTGAAGAGTTTCAAGAGTTCAGAGCATTTAAAGAGTTCAAACGCTTTAAAGCGTTCAAGGAAGCTCACAAAGAATCTGAGGAAAATGTTAATCAGCAGATGGATGACAGCTAATTTGAAAGTCAGCCCAAGCTTCTTAGCTCAATGATTCAAAAACCCAATAAAAAAAACCAATCAATAACGATTGGCTTTTTTATGGCGACTAGCCACTAATACGGGTGATCACGGATAGGGATTAAATTATTTTTTCTCAGCGCGGACTTTATCGACGAGATAATCTACTACTTTAGGTACAGTCGCATCTTCACCTGTCACTACATATTTGCCCTGTACCACAACTGCTGGTACACCTGAGAGCTGATAACGTTTGGCACCCGCTTGTGAGCGACCGATTTTGGTACCTACTGCAAATGAGTTGTATAAGCTATTAAACTTCTTTGGGTCAACCCCTTTTGTTGCATACCATTTGCTCAATGACGCTTGGTCAAACAGCTGTTTGCCTTCTTTTTGAACCGCATTGAATAAGGCACTGTGAGTTTTATCTTCATAACCTAGTAGCTGCGCTGCATAAAAACCACGCGCGCTCGCTTCCCAAACAGGGTTTAGCGCCGCTGGTGTTTTAAAGAACGCCACATCTTTATCTTTGGTTTTTGCCCATTTTTCCATATGCGGATCAAGAGAGTAGCAGTGCGGACAGCCATACCAAAAAAACTCACGTACAATGATAGCATCACCGCTGATTTTTTCTGGGTTGTCCAGTACGCGGTAATCTTGCCCTGCGACATAATCGGCCGCTTGTGCGCCCATATTAGCAAGCCCAATGGCAACAGCCAGACCAGTCAGTGTGATGACACGTTTCATACTTCTTCCTTTAAATATCAATATTTAAGATTTTGATGGCAATAATTAACACTAATAAACGACTAAGCGACAAGCGCACGCTGACTATAATAACGTAAAATGACCTTACTTGTGAACTTTATTCTTAATCAACCGTTGTAAAGCTGTTAGGTATTATTTACGGTATCTTACCAATAGCACAGGGCGATTATCGTACCGATTTTATTGGGTATCAACGATATTTGATCTTATTATTTAGCCTATTTATTTTATGTAATATCAACTCTATATAAAGCTGACCACTTAACATCCTCGTACTGCCAGCCTATGTCAAATTAACAATATCTCTTACAACAGGTCACGATGTGCTTACGACAAAATGGTGCTTGTCATGCTAACATTAGACGCACGATAGACAATGATTATAAATAAAGGACAGTACTATGAGCTTAGCCACACCTTCTTCATCCACTCACCCACAGTCTGATGCCATGATAGATAATACGACTGTGAACACGACAACCAATGTCGATCCAAGTGAAGTTGATAAATTTAATAAGCTTGCCAGTGAATGGTGGGACAATGCAGGGGCATTTGCGACCTTGCATCAGATCAATCCGCTACGGCTCAATTGGATAGAAGAAAACGTCAAACGTGGCTATAAGGGCAATGATAGCAACAAGACTGCTGAGATGGGTTTGTCTGGCAAAAAAGTATTAGACGTGGGCTGTGGCGGCGGTATCTTAGCGGAGTCGATGGCGCGCCGCGGTGCTGATGTGACTGGTATTGACTTAGGCACTGAGAACCTAAAAGCGGCCGCTTTACATGCAGAGCAGAGCCATCTGACTGATACGCTACGCTATCAGCACATACCCGTTGAGACATTAGCAGCAACGCACGCAGGGCAATTTGATGTAGTGACTTGCATGGAGATGCTTGAGCATGTGCCCGATCCTAGTGCTATTGTGCAGGCATGTTTCGATCTGCTCGCGCCAGGTGGGGTTTGTGTGCTTTCTACCATTAATCGCAGCCCAAAATCTTACTTGTTTGCCATAATCGGAGCAGAATACGTGCTGCGCCTATTAGATCGCGGTACTCATGACTATGCAAAATTTATTACTCCAGCTGAGCTTGATAAAATGGCGGTAAATTCAGGTTTTAGTCGCCAAGATATCATTGGACTCCATTATAATCCCATTACCAAGCGCTACTGGCTAGCGCAAAATGTCGATGTCAACTATATGCTAGCCGTCCAAAAACCACGGGCTTAAGACCATTATTTAACGATAAGAGCAGACGATATGAGTCAATTTGTAAAAGCGATTTTGTTCGATCTTGATGGTACTTTAATCGATACTGCCGCTGACTTTGTGCGCATTATTGGTAAGATGAGTGCGCAAAACGGCTGGCAAGCGCCACCTGATACTGATATTCGCGAGCAGGTTTCTGCAGGTGCGTCAGCAATGGTACAGCTTATGCTGCGTTATAATCACCAGTTGGACGTCAGCGACGATGAATTGGCGCAATTTCGTCAACAGTTTTTAGAGGATTATGAGGCAGAGATTTGCGTTGATAGCCGTATTTTTGAGGGTCTTGATGAGGTATTGACCGCGCTTGAAAAAAACGGTGTACCGTGGGGCATCGTGACTAATAAGCCACGTTATTTATCAGAGCAATTACTTAAAGCCTTACAGCTTGATAAGCGCTGCGCCGTTTTAGTGTGTCCTGAGGATGTGTCGCGTCGTAAGCCTGACCCAGAATCCATGTATGTGGCGCTAGAAAAACTTGGAATACCACGCGGAGCCGCTGGCTGTGTACTCTATATAGGCGATCATGTACGTGATATCGAAGCTGGTAATGCAGCTGGCATGCCGACTATTTTGGCCGCTTACGGTTATATTCCACCTGAGGATCAGCAGAATCTAAAAAGCTGGGGCGCAGACTATATCACCAATACCCCTGAGCAGCTAAAAAAACTGTTATTGTCTCAGAATAAATTTGAATACCTATAACTAAATTGAGTCAGTAATTTCTATCAAACGATAAGTAGTGAGCAATCCTATGAGCGATAATGTAAACCCGCCTGCCTACCAAAAAACGATTCAAAACAGCATGCAACCTTTAAGTCATGATGATATTCGAAGTTTTGTCCCGCAGGATAATTGCTTAGAAGGCAAGACGATACTGGTCACGGGAGCTGGGGATGGTATTGGAAGAGTTGCCGCGCTGACTTATGCTCGCTACGGTGCAACGGTGCTCCTTTTGGGTCGTACTAGTAGTAAGCTTGAAGCCGTCTATGATGAGATCGAACACTCGGGTGGTAAGCAAGCCGCTATCTTACCAATGGACTTAGAAAAAGCGTCCTATGATGAGATGCGTAAGCTTGCCATCCTCATTGAAAAAGAAATCGGGCAGCTTGACGGTATATTACACAATGCAGGCCTGCTTGGCGAGCTGACACCCCTTGAGATGTATGATATCGATATTTTTATCAAAGTAATGCATGTCAACGCTACCGCGACTCTTATGCTGACTCAAGCCTTATTACCGTTACTCAAAGAGGTTAAAAATGGCTCAATCGTGTTTACTTCTAGTACCGTTGGTACGCATCCACGTGCGTTTTGGGGCGCATATGCTCTCTCAAAACAGGCGGTAGAAGGCATGAGCGATATTTTTACTCAAGAGACAAAAAACACGACCAATTTGCGCTTTAACTGTATCAATCCAGGCGGCACACGTACCAACATGCGCGCTCATGCTTTTCCTGGTGAAAACCCAATGAGCTTAAAGACGCCCGAAGATATTATGGTAGGTTATGTCTGTCTAATGAGTGATGATAGTATCGGTGTGCGCGGACAAGTTGTCGCTTTGCAACCAAAATAGAATGAACTTACTTTAAAATAGGTACAGTGCTGCTGGTATTTATTTGCTTTGCGTGCTGTATCTACGAAGATAAATGCTGCGCAAAATTAATGTCAACAGCACGTCGGATAAGCTGTGCCAATTGTATTTAGAATGGACTGTAGTAGTAATCATTTTGGGGTTTAAGCGGTTAGTTTTGATTACTATTTCCCATTGAAAATAGCAATGCTTAGCCCCATCTATTTGTTATTAAAGACTTTTATGATAAAAATAAAAAGGATGAATTATGGCAGGTGGATGGTCAAGAGACGGTGCTGAGCATGAACAGATGGATGCAACCGTCAATGATGCCCTAGAGCGAGCACGGCGCGCCTTACCAACGGGCGAAAGTGCGAAGTTTTGCGATGAGTGTGGCAATCCTATTCCAGAGGCGCGGCGTGTTGCGGTGCCAGGCGTACAGCATTGTGTGGGTTGCCAAACTGAGCTTGAGCGAGAAGCAAAAGCCACAGAGCTGTTTAATCGGCGCGGTAGTAAAGACAGTCAGTTGCGTTAGTTTTACGCACTAGATATTTATCGTTAAAGGACTCGTTAGAACAATAAAAAACCCTGCGTATTGATTGCAGGGTTTTTTATTGTATTGAATATTATTAATATTAAACCTATTCGCTTTTAGCAGCTTCTACTTCCGCTTCGTCAGGAACGAAAACATAGCCCACACCCCAAACCGTCTGAATATAACGCGCTTGAGAGGGATTGTCCTCAATCAAACGGCGCAGGCGTGACACCTGGACATCAATTGAGCGCTCCATTGCGCCCCATTCACGGCCACGCGCAAGGTTCATGAGCTTATCACGTGTTAGAGGTTCACGTGGATGCTGTACAAGCGCTTTTAACACAGAAAACTCACCTGTGGTTAGGGTTACGACATTGCCGTCACGTTTAAGCGTACGCGTCGACAAATCAAGTGTCCATGGACCAAATTCAACCACTTCTAGCTGATAGCTTGGCGCGCCAGGCAACTCACGGTTTTGACGGCGCAGTACCGCTTTGATACGGGCTAATAGCTCTTTTGGATTAAAAGGCTTGGGCAGATAATCATCTGCGCCCGCCTCAAGACCTGCAATGCGATCAGCATCACCACCTTTAGCGGTAAGCATAATAATCGGAATATCACTGTTGTCTTCACGCAGCCGCCTACAAATACTGATACCATCTTCCCCTGGTAGCATCAAGTCTAATACGATAAGAGAGAATAGTTCGCGCTGCATTAACTTGTCCATCTGACTGGCATCATGAGCCGTACGGACGACAAAACCGTCGTCTTCCAGAAAACGCTGTAACAAAGAGCGTAAACGCGCATCATCGTCAACCACTAAAATACGCTGATTCATGGTATCGGGGCTTTTATTATCGGTCATGCAAATATCCTCTAAAAAATTATTTTTGTTAAAGATGATGTAGTCAGGTATTGTCTATAAGTGATTCATAATGTTCATTTAATTTATTTTATGCATCATCCACTGTAAAAAAGGCATAAAGTGTTGATAACTTAGAACGATAAGTTCTGTGGCTAAAAGTGCTGAACAAAACAATAGAGATTTGAACAATCTTCGGTAATAACGCATTAAAACGTCTTAATAAAGAAGTTCGCAGTCAAATGTAACCGTTCATACCTTTTTTCAATGGTTTGAGGTAAATTGGTATTTTTAAACTTATGTCTTTAGTGTATAAGATTGTAGGGGTAATTGCATCATCCATGATCACAAATGGTGTATGCGTTTGTTTAACGTCTTAGGTAAATCCGCTTTATGTGAGAATTTAACTCATAAAGCTTACTATTTAATGTAAAAAACCAAGTATTTGAGTGATAAATGCTATGAAAAGTAATGAAAATATAAAAAGGATTTTTATTCATGCAGCTTTTGCTATAATGCCAAACTACATTTCTCAACGATTGATACGGATATGAGTAGCACTGATACCTTAACGGCGTCTCAACCCTCGACAAATATACAGGCTCTGGATGCAACCACACACGCGAATATTCACGACAAACTTGCTCGCGCGCTTGGCATTAAGACTGCTCAAGTCAATGCGTTTGTCAAACTCTACGACGACGGGGCAACGGTGCCCTTTATTGCGCGTTATCGCAAAGAGAAGACTCAAAATCTTGATGATGCGCAGCTGCGAGCTTTAGAGAAGTCGCTTAATTATGAACGCGACATGGCAACCCGTCGCCTCAAAATTACAGAGCTACTGAGCACGCAGGGCAATCTGACCGACGAGCTACAGACCCGTATTGATCATGCGACGTCTAAGCTTGAGCTTGAAGATATTTACTTACCGTACCGTCCGCGCCGCCGCTCACCCGCTGCTAAAGCCCGTGCTGCAGGTCTCGATGTTGCCGCACAAACACTTTTGACCCAAGAAATTACGCCAATAGCAGCACTCGCTGATTATCAAGCGCCATCTAGCATCTCTGATGACAACGGTAATGAGATTGACATTGATTTCAGTGATAGCGAAAAACAATTGGCTGGTGTACAAGCCATTATTATCGATGAATGGACGCAAGCACTGGATCTACTTGACAATTTGCGTAACGGCTTTGCTAAAACGGCAAGTATCGTATCGAGTGTTGCCAGTGATGAGAAGCGAGAAGTTGGCGAGAAGTTCAAAGACTACTTTGAGCACAGTGAAAGCCTTGCACGCCTGCCCAATCATCGCCTATTAGCGATGTTACGTGGTCGCCAAGAAAACGTCTTGGGGCTCAAAATTGAAGGCGAAGATACTCCCTTTATCGAAAAAATTATTGCTCATTTCGATATCGATACCAAAGCTCCTACCGAACGTCGAGAGTTCTTAGCCGAAGCGGCCAGTAGCTTGTGGAAAGACAAATGGCGTCCACATATCGAACATCGCTTATTAACTGAGAAGCGCCTAGCTGCCGAGGCCGACGCGATTGATGTCTTTGCCAATAATTTACAGCATTTGTTGATGTCCGCACCTGCTGGACGTAAAGTGATTTTAGGCGTTGATCCTGGTATCCGCCATGGCGTTAAAATGGCGATTGTCGATGCGCAAGGCCATGTTATGCTGGATAGCGAAGACAAGCCCGTCGTAGCAACGGTCTATCCTTTTGCCCCTGACAATAAGATGGATGAAGCCAAAAAAGTCATTGATGACTTATTGAACACTTATAACGTTGATCTAGTGGCTATCGGTAATGGTACGGCGAGCCGCGAAACCGATGCGATGGTTAAAGAGATTTTGGCTGCCAATAATGGCCTAAAAGCAAAAGCCGTTATCGTTAATGAGTCTGGTGCATCTGTCTATTCTGCCAGTGAGCTTGCTAGTGATGAGCTTGGTAATCTAGATGTCTCTGTACGCGGCGCGGTGTCTATCGCGCGCCGCTTGCAAGATCCGCTCTCAGAGCTGGTCAAACTTGATCCAAAAGCGATTGGGGTTGGTCAGTATCAGCATGATGTCAACCAAAGCCAGCTAGCAGATAGTCTGGACAAGGTGACCCAAGATAGCGTGAACGCAGTTGGTGTGGATGTCAACACAGCAAGTCCTGCTATCTTAGCTCATATCGCTGGTCTGAATCGTAACGTCGCGCAGCAAATCGTCACTTACCGCAAAGAGCATGGGGCCTTTGATAGCCGTGAAGCGCTTAAAAACGTGCCGCGCTTAGGCGCTAAGACCTTTGAGCAAGCAGCAGGTTTCTTACGCATACATGATGGTAGCAATCCACTTGACGCGACTGGTGTGCATCCAGAAAGCTACGCGCTGGTCGACAGCTTACTTGTACAAACTGGTAAAGCGTTACCAGAGGTACTGGGCAATGATGCTGTGCTAAACACGATTGATACCAGTGCGCTTGCAGCTAATGATGACAATATCAGTGTCACGGCTATTATGGATGAGCTTGCCAAACCAGCACGCGATCCACGTCCTGAGTTCAAAACGGCTAATTTCCGTGAAGACGTCAATAGTATCAAGGACTTACAAGAGGGCATGCAGCTTGAAGGTGTTGTCACTAACGTGACGGCCTTTGGTTGCTTTGTTGATGTCGGTGTACACCAAGATGGCTTAGTACATATCTCACAGATGGCTAATGACTTCGTCGCAGACCCTATGAATCGCGTCAAGCCAGGCGACATCGTCTCGGTACGTGTCATCTCTATTGATGAAAAACGAGGCCGTATCGGCTTTAGTATGAAGCCTGAGTCTGAAAAACCAGCACGTCCAGCAGCGAAGCCTACTGCAGCAAATACTGGTAGTGATGACAAAGCCAGTCGTCCACCACGCAGCAAAGCGAATAGCAACCATGCAAACAGTGACCGTCCAGCAGCTGATAGGCGTCCATCAAAGCCGCGTGGCAACCGTCAGGACAAAGACAACGCCAATAATCGTAGCAAAGCCCCTAGAGCTGAAAAATCAGAAGCACCTAACAAGATCGGTACTCTCGGTGCACTACTACAAGAAGCAGGCGTAACTAAAACTAAGAAATAATAGCGAGTAATGGATAGAACAACGTAAAAAAGGCAGCCAAATGGCTGCCTTTTTTATAAATATTACAGTTTATAATGCACTCATAGCTATTTGGGAGATCTTAGCGTGGCACAACACGGCGATTCTCGCTAAATTCAACTTGAGCGGGCTGGGTAGCTAGTAATTCACCACGGCTATCTTTTTTCATTTCTTGCAGCGTAACCGCTACGTTCGTACCACTAGGTATACCATTAACCGTTTCACCAGCGATTAATGGCTGATATTCAGTACTACTGTGCTGCTGGTTTAGCGTCTGTGGTGCGGCAGGAGCAGCTGTAGCATTATTCATCGCATCAGGATTATTCATCGCATCAGGATTGTTCATCATGTCAGGGTTAGTCATCTCTTCAGGATTTGTCTCGACGACCGTTTCATCAGTTTCGACTTCACCTGGTTGAGTCGCTAGTAACTCACCATCAGGACCTTCAATTTCAGCTTGTAAAGTATTATCAGCAGGGGCAGTGCGCATATCTGCTGGAATGATATCAGCGCTGTCGCTAGGCGCTGCCATCGCTAAGCTTGGCATCACTAAAGCGGTGCCTATGATTAATGATAAAGTACGGTTTTGCATCAGTTCATTCCTTGAGTCACAAGTTTCATTTATCAGATTTAGAATTTCCTAAAGAAACTTTTACTGAAAATCATCTTCAGCAACTGGGTTCTCTACTTCTGGATCTTGTGGCGCTGCATAATCAGTAGGCGCTGTCACAGGTGGATATTCTTCAGCATTACTTTGCTCATCAAGCCCCTGAGTATTAGCTTCCATAGCACTATTGTCAGCTTCATAGCCATTATTGACGTTAGGTTGATGAGCGCTATCAACGTTAGATTGATCGGTAGTTAAGTCAGTAGTACCTTCTTGTACCGCTCCTTCAACTTGCATAACACTTGGGTCAGCCGTTGCAGCCGCTTCGTTATAATCAATGAGCTCAGCCATGGCCAAAGTTGGAACAGCAAGGGCGGCGCTAAGAAGTAATGATAAAGATAAAGTATTGTGTTTCATGAGTCATTCCTTGGAAAAAAGTTTTACAATGGTTAAGTTTAATAAGAATACTAACTATCAGTATGAGTGTTAAACTTAACTATTGTTTATAAAATTTATTTCTGCTAATATATTAAGTTAATATATTTAACATATGAGACCAAAATAAAATCATGGCAGATACTAAGATATCCATCATGATTCAGTTAACTTAAGATAGCGGCTGAATAATCTATCAAATCAGTCATTTTATCTTGGATACAAAAATACCAGCTCTAAGGCTGGTATTTCAGTGGTAAACTCATTAAAGGTCTAACAGCTTGATGTATTCGTGTGACGTTATGCAAGTGCTGTGTCTGTGCTTTAGTACGGAATTTATGTAAAGTTATCAGTACTCTAAAAAATCAGCACTCTCAAAAACAGTAGCTAGCTACGTACGATCAAACACTTATTCTACGATGACATATTTGCCTGTATTTGGGTCAATAATGCGTTGATGGTTATCATTATTAGGTACACGAGTAACTGGGAACGTTTGGTTGATTTCTATATTATCAATAACATTCGCATCTGCTTCTTGGCCAAGAATGACAGTACGCTCAGCGCCATCTTCAATAGCAATGGTGGTACCAGCAGCAGTATTAATGCGTTTAATTTGATCTTCTGGTACGTAAATCACTTCTTTTACGCTGTATTTGGCTGGACGGATAACACGTTTGGTTTCGATAATAACAGGTTCCACAGTGCGTTGTTCTGCAATAGCTAGCTGGGCTTCTGGGGCTTTGGCTTCACTAACGACAGGCGTTGGAAACTTATCGCCAAAATGGTTGTCACATTGCTGCATACTCAAGCGTACAGGGTCGCCGTTTTTATTCATATATACGTTTACAGGCATATCAGGAGCGATCGGTACATATTTACCGACTAAAGCACCTGAAACTCCATAGCGACCATCTGATTGACCGACGCCTAAATCGCAAGCCCCAGCTTCATAATTCGCTGTTCTTAGACGGTTACTATCAACCACATTTTGAGGAATCATGACTTCAGATAAGCGCATTTTTTTGACAGATGCTTCGCCAGAACGGCGCTTTGGGTTTTGATAAGTATAAGGCGTGTAGAACTTAGCAGAGCCGTTTTTTACGGCGGCTACACATTCATCATAGCTGTCATAGCCGACGTTACCATGTCCGTCAGTCACCATCGCAGCATTAGCAGAACTGGCAAACATAGCAAGACCTGAAGTTACTAAAGCTGCAGTTAATATATTTAATCTCATAGTCGTGTCCCCTTCATAATAGTGGTTTATCATTATTTTCGGAAAAATAATGGCCGTTAATATTTTTCTAGTGATTCGTTTTAAATTTATAAATGATTCTTAATGTTTTATATAATCGTTTTTCTTAGTCACAATCTTCACAATCTGATAACTTTATCAAGGGTACGTGATATAAACTGCTTTCACTATGTCATTGCATTAACGAAGTGTATCTATATGTATTGTATATACGATAATTGGCAATATTGTTTACCTAGAATATACGTTATTATTGTTTGTTAACATTAAATCTTTCATTCGCAAAATTTATATAATTAAACATATAGTTTTTTTATTCTAAAAATATAAGCAAGAAATGAATAATAAAAAGCCGCATCTTAGTCATAAGATGCGGCAACTGGCTTTACACTACTATTCTTTTGTTTCTGACGTTACTAATCATCTCAATCGTTGCTATCGACAACCTCAAAGCTAAGACCTGCATGAGTCTCTAACCGAGTTAGCAGTTTTTCGCCCATCGCCGAGGCAGGTGTCCAAAAACCTCCCGCTATATCCTCTCTAGAAATATCTTGGGCAAGACATAAAGCGGACTGTGCTAGCATTCGTGACGTGCTGCCATAGCCTGGGTCTTTATCGCCCGTGACCTTGGTATGAATCTTCTCTTTTTTAGACGTTTCGCCAAAGAATCGAATATCAAAATAGCCATTTTCTTGTTCCGACTTAGACGGACCATCGCCTGACTTAGTTAGTACATGCTTCGATAAAAATTCGCGGCTAGGCTTAATGCTCATTGCTGTAGCAAAACCCAACAATCCAACGCTCATACCGTAACTCATGAGTTTACCTTTGACGCCATCCTTCATCCACATTGCTTCATCATACTTGAAGTTGCGTCCATATTCGTATCCAAGTAACTGGTTGCTGTGATGAACGATACGTGTATTAATGCTTGCCATGACAAAAGGTGCTAACCAGCGCTCATGTTCGCTATCGTATTCAGGCTTACTCACATTGTCTTGGCGTACGCTCGGCGCGTTTTTGTCATCATTTAGCAAATAGGGGTTAGCCAACTGCTTACGACGGGCTTTATCTTTACCTACTTCTTCAAATATCGTCGCCATAGAAGCAATAGTACCGCCTGACAGGCCGCCTTTGGCTGCCTTCACACGCATATTAATGACTTCACAAGGAGCATCAAATTTTGCTTCGGCTCGCTGCTGCGTAAAGAACACGCCTAGATCTGAAGGAATAGAATCAAAACCACATGAATTGACGATACGGGCGCCACTGCTCTTTGCGTCGTCCTGATATTGGTCCATCATATCTTTAATAAAAATGGCTTCACCAGTCAGATCGACGTAATCAGTACCGTTTTTGGTACAAGATTTAATTAAGGGTTCACCATATTTGAGATAAGGGCCGACAGTTGAGATGATGACCTTTGCTTGTTTGGTCATCTTATCAAGACTGGTCTCATCGTTACTATTAGCGATAATAATATCGACCTTTGCTTTTTCTTGACCGTCTTTTTGCGCCGCACTTAGTTCTGTTTGTAATGTTTCAAGTTTTTCTTGATCACGTCCTGCAATTGCCCACGTGACAGAATTTGAACCGTTTTGATTGCTTGGGTCTGACAAAAATTGGGTTAAATAATGGGCTGTGATTTGACCAACAAAGCTGGTAGCTCCGTATAAGACCACTGCATAGGAACGCTCTTGATAAGGATGCTCTTGGATATTGGTATCGCTCGTCTGTTTCGCTGTGGTGTCCGTATTATTCATTGTTATATCCCTTATGTTTGATTGAATAGAAGTCGTCAACTAAATAAAATAGTTAACTCAGTAAAAACAAAGCATACCTTATCATTTGCCCCTAGGTGCCATAAATACCTTATAACCTGAATCTGCCATAAATGCGGCAATAAGACTACAAAGATTACACAACATATGGCGATTATTACCAAACTCAACGTTTATCTGTTTAAAAGGTTGCTAATCTACTAGCACAACTTATAAGAATACTAACAACAACAAGCTTCAGTAGTTATGTGATTTAGCAAACTTCATAGTAACGAATGTTGATTAATTACTAATCATATTTTGCTTTATATAATTATTGATTATTGAATGCTTTTTATCTGAGGAGAATGACTATGTTCCGTTGGGCTATTATATTTGCAGTTATTGCACTATTAGCAAGTTTGTTAGGGTTTGGCGGCGTCGCGGGCTTATCTGCAAACTTGGCTTATATTTTCTTAGCAGTTGCCGTCATCTTGTTTATCGTGGCATTTGTCAGCCGTAAAATGTAAGTATTAAAAAGTATTTCTCACTCTACTTAAAAAAATGTCCTTACTTAAGGACATTTTTTTGTGCTGATTTTCGTGAACATGACTTCTGCAAGCAATGAATATCTAAAGATTAAAACCGTTTTTGCTGGAGAATATATTCCATACGTTTCGCTAGGCGAATATCGTGACTTGTAATACCGCCTGTATCACTCGTAGTCAGGCGTACTTCGACTATGTTATAGATATTTTTCCATTCAGGATGATGTTCAAGCGCCTCTGCATAAAAAGCGGCTTGAGTCATAAAAGTCATAGCTTCAATAAAGTCGCTAAAATGATAAGTCTTGATTATGCTGTCACCATCACGCTGCCAACCAGCAAGGTCTTCTAGCTGCATATCAATTTGTTCATTAGATAAACTACTCATATTGATATCCTTTATTATTATATGGTGGTCAAAAAACCTACCTATTACTCATCTTGTAAGATATATTATTTAATAAATATACCATCAGCTATGTCAAGTTGATAGGTAGGAGAATGTTTGTATCATACTAAGTCTTTATATTCAGGATGCTTACTGATGTATGAGGATACAAAAGAGCATTGAGGCACAACTTTTTTGTCATGATCGCGCGCATAATCTAATGCATGTTTGACCAACGTTGAGCCGACCCCGCGTCCGCCAAGCTCTTGTGGTACGATCGTATGATCATAGACCAACGTATCACCGCGATCCTGATAACTGAGAAAGCCAGTTGAACCATCAACAGTAGTTTCGAAGCGATGTGCTTGTTCATTATGGGTAATATTTAGATCCTGATTAGAGGCTGTACTCATAAAATGCTCCTTTGTTATTATTAAGGTATAGTGCTGCACATGTTACTTATGACCTAGTATTTAAAAGATAGAATTCAAAAATATAGTCTTTAGGACATAGTATGTACCACTAAGTCTGTAGCGAATAATTATCGTCGATTACAATGATATTGACTAGTAGCTTACGGTAAAAGTGAATAGAGCAAATGTTACGGGTTATCGAATGGTTCTTTGATATAACAAACACGGACTTAAAGCTACTTTGCATAAAATAAAGATTGGCGTACTACCTGCGGGATATATTTTTTGAGTCCACGCACGGGTATGCTGTGTCTCTGCTCTTTTTTAACATTACCAGCGATTGGTTTTTCTTGTGTATAAGCACGCAGCTCATCTTCATTAGGTTTACTAAAATAATAAATACGGTCAATTACTTGTCGAAATTGGCGACCGAAACGACCTGTGTTGTAAGCTAGGCCGTACTTACTACATATGACTTGTACTTGTGACGAGATACTAGCATAGCGGTGAGCTGGCATATCAGGAAAGATATGATGCTCAATCTGATGGGATAAATTGCCCGTTAGAATATGAAATAAGTGACTACCTTGAATATTACTGGAGCCTAGTATTTGACGTACATACCAGTCGCCTTTACTCTCATTATCATCAAGATGCGTATAAATATGGGCTTGTTCGGTGAGATGGCCACAAAAAATCACGGCCCATGTCCACAGATTACGCACTATATTGGCAGCGATATTACCGCTTAACGTCGATAAAGCACTATTACGGCCTAAGGCGATCCCTGCACCTGCTGGGAGCGCGCCATAGTCTTTACCAACTTGGCGCAGTATTTTGGCCCATAAAGCCCGCGATTTTTGTTGCAATATTGAGTGCTTCTCTGTTGAATCCGCATATTCATCCACACTTATCTGGATATCATGAAATGCAACGGCCCACTCAAACCCTAGTGCCAATATCATAGTCTTAAGAGGGTTATAGCGATCACTTGGTGCCCATAACTGCTCATCGGTCACGCGTATCAAATGATAGCCAACGTCATGATCGCGCTCGACGATATTAGTAAAAGTATGATGTAAATAATTGTGAGAATGTTGCCACAATGGGGCGGGGCAGACAATATCCCAATCGAACGTTTGGCTATTTAAATATGGATGCTGCATCCAGTCATATTGACCGTGCATGACGTTATGCCCAAGCTCCATATTATTAAGTATTTTGCTAAAGCTTAATAAGCTTGTACCCAGTAGCCAGACAATGGTTTTGCTTCTCTTCGATGGCATACGTCCAGCCGCCGCCAATAAGATACGGGCTGTCATCTCACTATAAACGACAGTAGCATACACCTGCTGGATATAACGCGCATCCTTGGTACCTAACGAGTCCATCACACTTTGATAGACTGCATTGAACTCATCAGAGAGGGCGTCGGTCTGTGCCTTTGATAATGGGACAGCGCTTAATGTTGGGTAGCGTATAGGTAGAGATGATGTGCTCTTACTATCGTCTGTACTTTTACTCTTGATATTACAGTGAGCCGAATAGACGTTTTCTTCTGACAATAATTGACAACCATGGATGTCCAATTGGTCATCGGTTAATGCAGTTAAAATAGGTACAGCAGATCGTGAGGGGAATAGAGGTGGTAATAAGCGCATGCATGATCCTTTACCGAAGCTGCTGTTGTTTTTATATAACACGCTAAAAATGGCAGGGCCGGTTTGATGAGTTCTTTGTTTAGCGTACAAAATATACTGTATGTCGTCTATTTGCTTATAGTACGGCTCGTTATTGTTTAGTTAGTTACGCTAATTTGTCAAAGATAAGGTTGAATAACTACTAATTAATACTGTATATGAAGAGTATGGACGTCTATTGACCCGATCGCTATTTTATTTTTTATATAGATATGTTTTATTCCGTTTGCGCGCTGCTAAATATCGAGGATGACATCTGTCATCGCTATATTAATACAGGTTTGGATAGACTCAAAACCGTCATCGCTGAGCTTTCCTGTTTGGACGTTTTTAACCACACCGCTGATTTTATTGCAGCGGCACATCTGACAGATACCTTGGCGGCAGCCGTAGCTCATTCGTAGACCAGCTTGTTCAGCATCCACTAATAACGTGCTACTACTATCAAACTGTCGCTGCCTTGCGCGCAAATATACCGTATGTGTTTCTATATTATTTACGTTCTCATCCGTAGTACTTGTATCCAAATCAGTGACGCCATAGCCAAAGTTTTCTATGACAATGTTATCACGCAATGAGTGATTATTTGGTAGGCTTATTTCACTAACGGCGTGATATAGCCCTTTTAATAAGGCTTGCGAACCACAGGCAAATATTGGTGTATCAGCTAACGGTAGATTCAATGTCAATAAACTTTGTGCACTTAGATGCCGCGTGCTAGCCAAATAAGTGCTCGCGTCTTCGGTATTGATATGATGATAAGTAAAGCTTGGATATGTATGACAGAGCTGCTGCCAATATGCTTGTAAAGTGCTGTTTGACAGCGAGGTACGATTATAATGGAGTAATGTCACCTTATGACCATGTTGTAGCGCCTGTGTCACTAGCCCGAGCATGGGCGTGATACCACTGCCGCCAGCGATACAGAGTATAGGCGCGAGCGCTTTGAGTGCAGGATTTTTAGTTTTTGCATTTTGAGTAGATAATTTCACTTGCCCGTTTGCTAATATATGCTCTAGCGTAAAATCTCCACGCGGTAAACTGCTATCAAAAATAGCACCAAGCGTTGCCTCATTGATTAAATAATGAGATACCAAACCTTGTGGCTTGACAGCGATAGTAAGCGTTTGGCGTCGTTGTTTTTTGACGCAGCTATTTTCATTAGCCCACCAGAGTGTTTGACAAGGCAGACCCACCAGCGAATAACTACGCTGATGAAAAATACCATCAATAGCAATGCTTAGATTAATATGTGCACCGCCCTGCCAGCCATCTGATTGTTGTTTAAAAGCGTTATTAATGTCAAATTGCAGCGCAACCAAGTCATCGCTAAGCGTATGCTTGGCAACCAGACGTAGTTTTGGGGTGGCTAGCGACCAAAACGGATGCAGGCGCGTACTGATAAAATCCACAAATGCACGCTGAATAAACTCAGGGCGATAGCTAGAACTCATATACTCAGTACCTTATTTTTTCATAGTTTTACAAAAGGTTTAAAATTTTCTCTGAATAATTTTATCATGTAATTTGTAAAGGTTGATGGAGCATTGCAGCGTGCATAAAGCCACTAATTTCAGGAATTATTCTAATATGTTAACCCTTACTCATTAATTTTGTAGAATTACTATCGTTATTTTTGTGGATTTTATGCAGGAATGTTTGAGTAGAAAATCTATTCAATAGTCTAAATAATCGTTTTAATCAAAGCTTTTATATAAAAGACGTGAAGCTTTGTTGCAGAAGATGTAAAACTCGCTTTAAAACCCTCTGTTCGCTTGCAGGGGCTGCGCCACAATGCGATAATGGCAGACAATTTGTAACCCTGATTTTGAGGCGCGGTCCATTTGGTGTGATTGCCAAATAGGGCTTATAAACCTCGTCTATGCAGTCTATCGGAGTGTTAATGGCTCAATATATTTACACGATGAACAACGTGTCAAAACTTGTTCCACCTAAGCGTGAAATCTTAAAAAATATCAACCTATCGTTTTTTCCTGGCGCTAAAATTGGTGTCCTTGGTATTAATGGTTCAGGTAAATCAACCTTGCTACGCATTATGGCGGGCGTGGATACAGAATTTAGTGGTGAAGCGCGCGCGCAAACGGGCACCAAAATTGGCTATTTGCCGCAAGAACCCCAGCTTGATGATAGCAAAGATGTGCGCGGTAACGTCGAAGATGGTATGCGCGAAGCCTTAGATGCGCTGTCACGTCTAGATGCTATTTATGCTGAATATGCGGAACCTGATGCTGACTTTGATAAGCTTGCCGAAGAACAAGGCAAGATGGAAAACATCATTCAAGCGTGGGATGCGCATAACTTAAATACCCAGCTCGAAAAAGCGGCTGACGCACTTCGTCTGCCACCTTGGGATGCTGATGTTAGCAAACTATCTGGTGGTGAAAAACGCCGTGTGGCACTATGCCGACTGTTGTTGTCACGCCCAGATATGCTACTGCTTGATGAACCAACCAACCATTTGGACGCCGAATCGGTCGCTTGGCTTGAGCAGTTCCTTCAGAACTACAGTGGTACTATCGTTGCCATTACCCATGACCGTTATTTCTTAGATAACGTGGCTCAGTGGATTTTGGAGCTGGACCGTGGCCATGGCTATCCGTACGAGGGCAACTATACTGAATGGCTCGAGCA
>JARIAA010000122.1 GCA_029264635.1 Psychrobacter sp.
AGAGACTGATTTGTGGACGATCAGGATGGGCGTCACACATCAGCTGGTTGTAGCCGTTGGGAAGGCTGTCTTTGGTGGCGTCGCCTGTGCGGCTTGAGTCAATGCTTTGGGTTTTGATACCGTCGATGGGATGAGCGTGGCTTTGATTCATAAACCAAGCGGGGCTGGTGGCGTCAATGAAGTCTGTGTCACTGGCAATGCGGTTGTGCTGGGCGTTATCGTTACCTTGTCCGTTATGGGTGCTACCGATGATGATGGGATGGGTGATGTCGCCGCCAATAAAGTCAATAAGGACGTGTTGACCGTGCCGCAGAGGATGGGTGTGTCCCATGTGATCTGCGACTAGTTAGCTGGCGATGGGTACCCATTGGGCGCTTGATTCACTGCTGCCTTCGCCTTCCCAGTGATAGCGAATGTGGGCGCGGTGATTGCGGTCGGTGTCTACCGCGCTACTACTTGCCGTATCAATGATACTAGCGCTCATCAATCCGGTGAGACTCGGATGCGGCTGTCCTATGTGGCTAAGCACTTTATGATACGGGATATGATGATTGTGCGGGAATGGCAGATAGCAAGCCATGATATGGTGGACGTCGTCATCGCTATTGGTACTGCTATTGCTGCTGTCACCACTGTTATTCGTGCTATTACTACGCCTATAGTTGGGATTGGGCAATAAGGTAATGGGATCAAAGGAGGCTGTACCAAGACAGTCTGCAGGGATATGGTTGTTAATCTGGTGATGGATGGAGACGAGGCTTAGGGACTCTGTGAGATACGGGTTGCCATCTATATAGTGGCTGCTTGGTAGACTCAGATGACGAATATTGCCGGTTAGGCTGCCAAGGTTGGCATGCTGCTGTGCGTTCTGCTGGTAGCGGGTGGCAAGCGCAGTTAGTCCGTCGTCATTTAGGTAGCTATGACTGTGCAGGAAGCGGCTGTGGCTGCTTGGGCTGTTTGTTTCTATAGATTGCTCTGTATAGCTGCTACCGCTATACAGACCCACTAAGCGGTTATCATAACGATTGAACTCGCTTTGCTGGATGTGATTGGCAACGCGCGGATAAATGGTGGTGATACGGTCTTGTTTGTCGGCGAGATTGGCGGGGTTTTGGCTTAATATACTGTGGATGTCGCTATTATCTGGTCGTAATGCTTCGCTGTCATGTGGTAGCAGCACTAGAGTATGTTTGTCTGGGTCATGACGGTAGTAGCCTGTGATACCGTAAAGCGCCAAATACTGAGTTAAGTAAGCCAAATCGGTTTGGTTATACTGCACGCTATGCTGGATGTGATAGTCGCTGGCGCTACTTAAGCGCTCGTCTATCTCCACATCTATATCGTATGGGCTTATAATTTGAGTGATCAGCTCACTGAGACTGAGGTGTTGGTGACGACGGTTGTGACTGTTTAGACGTAGCTGGTATAAGGCGGGTTCACAAATAACTTGATAGGCGGCCAGGCCTTGGTTGCTGCCAAGGGCGATGACTTCGGTGATGATGCCGTGGCGGATTTGGCTCGGTAGTGAGATATCATCTGTTTTCCAGTGGATCGCAAGGCTCTGCCCGAGCCACTCCTCAATATTAAGGCCCGCTTGTGAATGCAATAAGGTGAGCTGCATCCGATAGCCGCAGTACAGCGCTTCTTGACGCTCTTGATAAGACAACCTTCTTTGGTCGTGATGATAGGCAGCAGGATAGCGACTGGGATCTGGCATTAACCCATGCTTGTCCCAAATGCTGTCCGGCAGTGGCATACCAAGTAGGCTTTCGATAAGATTGGCTTTTTGAATAATGCTAATAGCGAGATCAGGATGGGCGCTTATAAGTTGCAGATGCCGCTTTGTTTGAGTCCATGCCATAATACATCCCTTAGCAAGCCATTAAAAGATTAGATTAAAGTCAGCTTTAAGGGTCATACTATAGCGATTTTATCAAAAATTAACTAGGCTTATATCGACTTTTATTCTGTTGCTAAGCTTCGATTGATAAGCTTCGATTTGAAATATTAGGACTGGTATTAGCGAGTAGAAAAAAGCAATAATAGTAAGCTTTAACTTGCTAAGAGAGCTTTACTACAGTTTTTAGAGGAAGAGAATGAGGTATTGCCGTTAACTGACTTGTATTGGCGTTCCATTAAAGCTTTAATGATGGACAGCAGATAACATAAAAAGACAGCCCTCAATCGGGTTGTCTTTTCTTATTTTAGTATTGCCTTTGGAAATTATATTTCACTTTTGCTCAGACATCTTGAGCAACCAAAAAGCTTGCAAAACATGGTGACAATTACACATTAAAAAAGAGAACGATATGGCAAACATCGGTAGCGTGATGTCAGCGCGGCAGTCATGGATAGGTACTGTTCAAATTATCACAGCCGCTGTTTGCTGGGGTACTTTAGGGATATTTTCGACCTACCTCAATCAAATCGGCTTTAGTGGCTGGCAAATTACTATTTTACGCATCGTGACGGCCGCTCTTCTTATCTTAGTGATGCTGCCAAAACTATGGCGCCACTTAACTAAGCTACGTCCAAAGCAGTGGCTTGGACTGGCGCTGCAATCTCTCATTGGCGTACTTAGTATGTCAGTATGCTATTTTTTTGCCGTTATCTATGTCGGTGCAGGTCCTGCTGTTGCCCTGCTTTATACGGCGCCCGTTTTTAGTTTACTATTTTCAGCCTTTTTTTTGAATGAATCTATCACGCGAAAATCAGCCTTATTAGCATTAATGGCGGTATTTGGCGTCGGTCTAACGATGTTAGGTGAAGGAGCGCAGGCCAATTGGGGCATCGCATTAGGGCTATTATCAGGAGTATGTTATTCCCTATACGGCGTGCTTGGCAAACGCGCGATGCACTATGCACATCCTGCCCCTTTGGTGTTTTTTACCTCTATCATTATTAGTGCAGGCGTACTGTTATTGCTACCTGAGACCTATCATACGTATGAGCAATTATTGACCTTGCCTCCGCTTACTTGGGGCTACGTTTTGGGTCTGTCTTTGCTTGGAACCGTTGTGCCTTTTAGTCTTTATATGAAAGCCTTGGAGAAGCTCCCTGCTACCCGCGCCTCAGTATTTACTATCTTTGAGCCGTTAACGGCCATCGCCCTTGCCACCCTTTTATTGCACCAGTCATTAACTTGGATTCAATATGTCGGTGTGCTATTAATTTTACTGGCGGCTTTATTTAATGCCTTATTAAACGGTACGACCACTCGTGTACCACGTTGGTTAAGACGACGGCAAAACGTTTGACTTTTACTTTTGTCGTCAAAAACCTCTCGTTGAAACTTTTAGATATTAGACCATAGTAAAACCTTTTTTATTCCATAAAAAAAGCCCCAACCTACTATCATCGTTGGGGCTTTTAAATAATACGTATTATAAGTAGATTGCCTTTGTGGTGAATAAATGAACAAATGTTAATAAGTGACTGGTATACCCCACTCACTGCACAATACGCTGCAAAAACGCTTGCGTCCTTGGGTGTTCAGAGTCCTCAAATAGCTGCTTTGCGCTGCCCTCTTCGACCACATAACCATCTTCAATCAAGACGACATGGTCTGCGACATCACGCGCAAAGTTAATCTCATGAGTCACAACAACCATGGTCCAACCTTCACTCGCTAACTGTTTCATAGTTTCAAGTACATCTTGGACCAGCTCAGGGTCAAGCGCGGAAGTTGGCTCATCAAATAACAATAGCGACGGCTCAATCGCAAGCGCGCGAGCGATACCGATGCGCTGCTGCTGACCCCCTGATAGCTGAAATGGATACAGATCTGCTTTGTCAGATAGACCCACTTTATCCAGCAATATCAATGCCTGCTCGCGGGCTTGCGCTTTACTTTGCCCTTGCACCACTGTCGGTCCAAGCATGAGATTTTCAATCGCCGTTTTGTGCGGAAATAGATTATAAGACTGAAACACCATGCCTGATTTACGTTGCAGTGCTAGCAAGGTTCTTTTCTTAGGCTTAGTGCCAAAATCTACCGTCAAGCTGCCATCATAAAAAGCAATGATACCTTGATCAGGAATCTCAAGTGCATTCAAACAGCGTAAAAAAGTGGTTTTACCCGACCCTGATGGCCCTAATATCACAACTACTTTACCTTTATGAATAGTCAGATCAATGCCCTTGAGCACCTGATTGCTTCCAAAGGCTTTATGAATATTGGTCACTTGAATCATAAGGGTTCCTGTTATACAAATCGTACTAAAACTGCCGTAAAATAAATCGATGAGTTACTTTGCCACATAGCGATCTAATCTGGTCTCAAGCTTACCTTGAATAAAGGTTAAGAATAAACAGATACCCCAATAAAGAATTGCCGCTTCGGTATAAACTAGCATAAACTCATAGTTACGCGCGGTGATAATCTGAGCTTGTTTAAAGAGCTCAGTGACGAGCACCAATGATGCTAAAGACGTATCTTTTACCAAGCTGATAAACGTATTGGATAACGGTGGTACTGACACTCGTAGCGCTTGGGGCAAAATCACATGGCGAAAGGTTTGTAAGTACGTTAATCCGACAGTTGAGCCTGCCTCCCATTGACCTTTTGGAATAGATAAAATCGAGGCACGCACCGTCTCTGACGCATAAGCACCGATATTTAATGAAAAGGCAATGATTGCAGAAGGAAATGGGTCAAGCTTGACCCCCACACTTGGCAAACCATAAAAGATAATAAACAGCTGCACAAGCATTGGCGTCCCACGAATGGCAGACACATAAATACGAGCAAGCCTATAACTAATCTCATGAAACCAGCCAGCGCGCGGCACGATACGGATCAGGGCGACGCTAAGCGCAATAGCCATCCCAATCGTGAACGAGATTAACGCAAGCGGTATCGAATAATAGATACCGCCTTTGAGCATGGGCCAAAATGAATGGATGACAATCTGCGCGCGATCATCACTCATAAATGGCAATAGGGCCAGTAAATCAGTTAACACTGAGGTGATGGACGCTAGCATTATTTTTGTTGGCTTATATCAGCGCCAAAGAAATCTTGGCTCAGCTTAGTCAGCGTCCCATCCGCTTGAAGGGCAGCCATGGCTTCATCTAGTTTTGCCACGACAGCCTCATCACCCTTGAGCAATACCAATCCCGAACCAGTCTGCTCGCTGGCAGGGGCAACCAATTTAATCTCAAGGTTAGAATCTGGAAACTTCTTTAAATAATCTAATACAGCAAGATTGTCATTCATCGTAAAGTCCGCGCGATCTTGTTTGACTAATTGAATCGCTTGCGCCATACCATCTACAGGGACAATCTCTGCTTCGTAACGTTCTGCCAGCTCGCCGTAATTACTGCTGAGAGATTGGGCAGTGCGCAAACCTTTCAAACCCTCCCAAGAGCTATAACGATCATCATCCGTTGGCGCTAAGACAACCGCGCCCGACCAGCTATAAGGCTGCGCTTTATCGTATTTCGCTAAGCGCTCAGGGGTGGTCAAACTCACTTGATTGGCAACCATGTCAAAACGTTTTGAATCAAGTCCTGCCAACATGGCATCCCACTGAGTTTCTTTAAATTCGACATTAACACCCAGTTTGTCAGCAACTGCCCGCGTCACCTCGACATCATAGCCCGTCAGCTGTCCACTCTCATCATGGTAAGTAAATGGTGGGTAAGTCCCTTCAGTACCGACGTTGATTGTGCCGCCATTATTAATACGCTGTAGCAAATCAGAACCGCCTGCCTCAGTAGTATCTGTGGCAGTAGTATCGGCTTCATTAGTAGATGACTGACCACAAGCAGCAAGCAATACAGTACTGGCAGCAAGGGCTAAAAGAGTACGACGTTTCATAAGGCGTCCTTAAAGATCAGTGAATATTGTAAAGGGATATCAGGCAAACACAATTAGATAAAATACAAACATTATCATGAGATATAATAGGCTCATTGTTATAATTTTATAGTAGATTGGCTATACTAAATTGACATTAGCTGATTCACATACTATCTTACTTTGGCAAGAATAACCGTACAAAAACAGTGAGCATGCGTAAGATTATTAAAGCTCACCTGAAAATTGGTAACGATCACCTGCATGCCACATTTTTACAAAGGTTAGCACCTGACCGGCTGAATAAGTCTGCCGACGCAGCACAAGGGTTGGCGATTGCGGCTTAATCTGTAACGCCTCTGCCACCTTATTGGGCGCAGCTAACGCTCGAATGGTATAACGACCACGCTCAAGTGGACTCTGAGCAATAAGATAATCGCTCGTATTCACCACACTAAAGTCCTGCTCGATAAACGCTGGTACTTTTTTAGCATCTACCCAGCGCTCTTCAAACTGTATCGGTTGACCATCCGCAAAATGTATAATTTTCACTTCATATAAAATAGCGTCCTCAATACTATCGTTAATGCTATCAGCTTCCTTAAAATCAGCGCTCTTAGAGTGAGAGGATACAACTGCTGCACCGATATCAAACTTACGGCGCATCTCATCATCTAGCATAGCGGCAGTAATCGCGCGTTTACTCACCACTTGAGCGCGATAATCGCGATTGGCTGATTTTAAATCTTGCGCAATATTGCGCACCTCTACAAAGGTATGATTGAACTGTTGCTGTGCGACAAAGGTTCCTGAACCTTGACGTCGCTCCAATACGCGCTCCTCGCTCAGCTCCTTTAAGGCGCGGTTCACAGTCATTCGTGACACCTCAAACTCTTCTGCTAGTGCCATTTCAGTCGAGATAGCATTGCCCGCTTGCCACTTACCTGAGTGAATATTTTCTAATATTGCGTTTTTAATCCGCTGATAGGCTGGAACTGTTTTTGTCATGTCACGCCTCACCTTTGTCATGCTCATCTTCAACTGTCAACTTCAAGTATGCAACCATAAAATTGCCAACATAATATCATGACCATTATCATAATCACCACGAGAAAAGGCGATCTAATTAAGCAGTCTCATAAATAATGTATTTACTTATAAAAAAAGCTTGCGTCGAAAAATAAACTTTGATAATTTGTATATACAATTTATTGATAATACCAAATCACGTCGTGAATAAAATGACATCAATAGACTATATACATAATCACAAGGATAAGAACATGGCGACCGATAATGGAATGAGCAACAACGCACCAAAAAGTAACGAATTCACCCGCCGTGATGAGAGTCGCAATATCGCTGCGCCAACTGGCAGTACGCTCAATTGCAAAAGCTGGCTGACCGAAGCGCCTTATCGCATGCTACAAAACAACCTACATCCCGATGTGGCCGAAAACCCTAAAAGCTTGGTCGTCTATGGCGGTATCGGACGCGCAGCACGTAACTGGGAAAGCTATGATCAAATACTTGCATCACTCAAAGAGTTAGAAGATGATGAAACCTTATTGGTGCAATCTGGTAAACCAGTTGGCGTCTTTCAGACCCATGAAAATGCCCCGCGCGTGCTCATTGCCAACTCTAACCTAGTCCCGCGCTGGGCCACGTGGGAGCATTTTAATGAGCTTGATCGTAAAGACTTATTTATGTATGGGCAAATGACCGCTGGCAGCTGGATTTATATTGGTACTCAAGGCATTGTCCAAGGGACTTATGAAACCTTTGTCGAAGCGGGTCGCCAGCATTATGACGGCAGCTGGACAGGACGCTGGATACTGACCGCAGGTCTTGGTGGTATGGGCGGCGCGCAGCCACTAGCTGCCACCTTTGCTGGTGCAACCTCTCTAAACATCGAATGCCAGCAGTCAAGTATTGATTTTCGTTTGCGTACGGGCTATGTCGATAAGCAAGCTCACGATCTTGACCATGCTTATGAGCTGATTAAACAGCATACGGACGCAGGTGAAGCCGTCTCAATCGCGCTACTTGGAAATGCGGCGGATATCTTACCTGAGATGGTCAAGCGCGCCAGTGCAGGCGAGATAAAACCTGACTTAGTCACTGATCAAACCTCCGCCCATGACTTAATTAATGGTTACTTGCCAAGCGGCTGGACGGTTGATCAGTGGAGAGCGGCGCAAGAAAATCCAGATCAACAGGCTGCATTAATTAAAGCTGCCGCGGCGTCCTGCGCGGTACATGTGCAAGCTATGCTGGATTTACAAGATATGGGTATCCCTACAACCGATTATGGTAATAATATTCGTCAAGTTGCCTTTGACGAAGGGGTAAAAAATGCCTTTAATTTCCCAGGTTTTGTCCCTGCTTATATTCGTCCGTTGTTTTGCCAAGGTAAAGGCCCATTTCGCTGGGTCGCCTTATCAGGTGATCCAGAAGACATCTACAAAACCGATCAAAAGATTAAAGAGCTGTTCCCTGAAAACCAGCATATTCATCGCTGGCTTGACATGGCAAAAGAGCGCATTCAGTTTCAAGGCTTGCCAGCGCGTATCTGCTGGCTCGGTCTTGGTGAGCGTGATAAAGCGGGCCTCGCATTTAACGAGATGGTCAAAAACGGTGAGTTAAAAGGTCCTATTGTTATCGGACGCGACCATTTGGATACGGGCTCTGTTGCCAGCCCAAACCGCGAAACCGAAAGTATGAAAGATGGCTCAGATGCGGTATCTGACTGGGCGCTCTTAAACGGCATGCTCAATGTCGCAGGCGGCGCCACTTGGGTGTCATTGCATCATGGCGGCGGCGTCGGTATAGGTTACTCGCAGCACTCTGGTATGGTCATCGTCGCTGATGGCACAGATAGCGCCGCTAAGCGTTTAGCGCGAGTACTGGTCAATGATTGCGGCTCAGGGGTCATGCGCCATGCAGATGCAGGCTATGAGCTGGCGATTAGAACAGCCAAAGACTATGGCCTAAACTTACCAATGATTAAATAGCTTGCCCCTGTCTCTATATGCTTACCTGATATAAGGACATACTCAACATTTTATCAAGGAGGATAATATGTCTGAACAAGATCTTATGCCACCAGTTAGTCCAGTACCTGACAAGCTACCAGGTACTGGACTACCTAGCATGACGCCACCTGAAAAATTATTGTCTAAACCTGTCGCGCTGATACAACTAATCGTCTTTAGTGCTATTGGCTTGGTGATGTTTTTTGTGCCCTTTACCATCGGTGAAAAAAGTACGATTTTGTTTGATCATGGGGCAACGTATCTGGTCACTCAGCAGCATACCTTATCCGTTACCCTACTATTTTTGCTAATGTTCTTTGGCGTCAGTAAACCATTGATAGATGGTTCATGGCGCAAAAATCTTACCCATAAAATCTTGACCCTATTTAAGATTATCGGACTGGTTTTGGCAGTGATGTATATCACTGGTACCGCGCCTGCTTTTATGATGGAAAAGGACATGCTGCCATTTTTGTTTGAAAAACTGGCCTTACCCGTCGGTATGATTGTGCCAATTGGGGCATTAATCTTGGCTTTTTTGGTAGGTTTTGGGTTACTTGAGATGGTTGGTGTGGTGATGCAGCCGATTATGAAACCCATTTGGAGAACACCGGGTGCATCAGCAATTGATGCGGTCGCCTCCTTTGTCGGCAGTTATTCTATTGGTCTACTTATCACAAATCGTGTTTACCTGCAAAAACAGTATTCTGCGCGTGAAGCTATTATCATTGCCACTGGGTTCTCCACTGTATCGGCAGCGTTTATGGTCATTGTCGCTAAAACCCTTGGCCTGATGGAATTTTGGAACATGTTTTTTTGGTCGACGCTGGTAATTACCTTTATCGTCACTGCAATCACCGCCCGTATTCCACCTATCAGTCAATTTGACAATGATGTTGAACGTCCAGTGCTCGATTATCAACGCGGCAAACGACTAACGGCCGCATTTGATTTGGGTTTATCGACTTCGCGCCGCGCAACTGATCTAAAACAAATCTTATGGTCCAACTTTCGAGATGGTCTGACGATGGCAGCGGCCATTGTACCCTCTATCATTGCAGTAGGTCTGACTGGCTTATTGTTGGCTAAATACACCCCAGTGTTCGATGCGCTAGGCTTGCTGCTTTATCCGTTTACGTGGCTTGGCGGTTTACCAGAGCCACTTGCAGCCGCTAAAGGGATGTCAGCAGGACTCGCTGAGATGTTCTTGCCCGCGCTACTCCTAAGTGAGGCTGATATGTTGACACGCTATGTGGCAGGAGTCATCTCTATTAGCAGTGTACTGTTCTTTTCTGCCATGATTCCTTGTGTACTTGCGACCGAAATTCCAGTCTCTGTTGGCAAAATGGTCATCATTTGGTTTGAGCGCGTAGTACTTAGCATCTTATTGGCCGCCGCCTTTGGGCAGTTGGCTATGCATTTAGGTTTGATTGCTTAAATTTGATTGCTTGAAAAAGCTGAATTGATTGAGTTAAGTATTTTCAAAAAAGCCAAATCGGTTGAGCGAATTTAGACAAGATGACTTTTGATGATTCATAGATCACAACGGATAGACAATAAATAATGCTATTCATATAGCTTAAAAAATTAGGATCATTTGCATGACTGATATCAAAACACAGATACTACACCCACGCCAATTGAGCTTTGAGAGGTTGCGCGATATTTATGAGCGACCTGTGATATTGACACTGCCTGATAGTGCCTACGCGGCAATTGACGCCTCATGTGAGGATGTACGCACTATTATTGCGCGCGATAAGAGCGCTTATGGTATCAATACCGGTTTTGGTCTGTTAGCAAAAACGCGTATCAATGATGATCAGCTGGAGCTACTACAGCGTAATTTGATTATCTCGCATTCGGTCGGGACGGGCGAGCCATTGCCAGATAATGTGGTCAGACTAATTATGGTGATGAAAGTCGCAAGCCTTGCGCAAGGCGTCTCTGGTGTACGCCGTACGGTGGTCGATAGCTTACTTGGCTTGATTAATAATCAAATCACGCCAAACATTCCAGCTAAAGGTTCTGTTGGCGCCTCTGGTGACCTCGCCCCTTTATCGCATATGACGCTTGCCATGATGGGCGAAGGCGATGTCTTTGTTGCGGGCAAAAAAGTACCCGCCGCTGATGCGTTAGCGCAGCATGGCCTTGAACCTATTACCTTAGCGGCCAAAGAAGGACTTGCCCTTATCAACGGTACGCAGGTCTCAACGGCGCTGGCATTACGGGGTTATTTCTTAGCGCGGGACTTACTTGAGACCGCAACCATCGTCGGCTCTATGTCTATCGATGCGGCTAAAGGCTCGGATGCGCCATTTGACGCGCGTATTCACGAAGTGCGTGGTCACCATGGCCAAATTGAAATCGCTAAAGCCCATCGCCAGCTAATTAAAGGGAGTGCCATTCGTGCCTCCCACGATGGCGAGCAAGACGATAGAGTACAAGATCCTTATTGCTTGCGTTGTCAGCCACAAGTGATGGGCGCATGCCTCGATATCATTAATCAAGCAGGCAAGACTTTATTAATTGAATCTAATGCGGTGACTGATAACCCGCTTATTTTCAATGACGATGATAGCCCGGTTGCTATCTCAGGTGGTAATTTTCATGCCGAGCCAGTTGCCTTTGCTGCAGACATTCTAGCCTTGGCGATTGCTGAGATTGGTTCGATGTCTGAGCGCCGCGTGGCCTTATTGATTGACGCAACCTTGTCAGGTGGTCTGCCGCCATTCTTGGTTGATAATGCTGGGATCAATTCAGGCTTTATGATTGCCCACGTAACAGCAGCAGCTCTCGCCTTAGAAAATAAATCTATCGCCCATCCAGGCAGTGTTGACAGCATACCAACCTCTGCCAACCAAGAAGACCATGTGTCGATGGCAACCTACTGCGCTAGGCGTTTATATGAGATGGCGCAAAATACCGCGACTATTATCGGTATTGAGCTATTGGCTGCTGGGCAAGGTATCGATTTCCATCGCGGACTAGATACTTCAGAGGCATTGACAATCGCCCATCAAAAATTGCGCAAGCAAGTGACTTTTTATGATAAAGATCGCTACTTGGCGCCTGATATTGAGGCGGCAAAACAAATTGTATTAAATGGTACGCTCACTGAGCATTGGCAGTCACTGCGTAACGATTGGTATGGCTCTAAATAAAAGCTTGATTGATGAGAGGAGGTCGATAATGAGTATCTCAACGACTGTCACAACCGTTAACCGTACAGCAGCTGATATGTCTCAGTGGACAGGACGTATTGAGCCGTTTGAGTCTGTCCGCGCCAGCTACTGGTATCAAATAGTGCAGCCTTATGCGATTGATAGCACCAGCCAGCAAAACGGACAGCGTATCGGACTAGTTGGTTTTGCTTGTGATCAAGGCGTGCGCCGCAATCAAGGGCGCGTGGGCGCAAGGGCTGCCCCGCCACTGATTCGTCACGCTTTTGCAGCGCTGCCCGTTATCGCTGAGTTACAAGATAACTTTGGTGAGCAATTGCAAACACTATTAGGAGACGCCGGCGATATTGAATGCGACGACAACGATGATTTTGCCTCGCAATTACTGGAGCAAGCCCAGCAGACGTATGCTGATGTTATCAGTAATATCATTCGACAAGGCAGTCTGGCTATTGGTCTTGGCGGTGGTCATGCGATGGCGTATGGTAGTTTTTTAGGTTTATGGCAAGCATTAGAACAAACAAGACCCGACCACAGCGATAATGACACTGCTATGCCTACTATCGGTGTCATTAATTTTGACGCGCATCTTGATATTCGTCAGTCTGATGTCGCAACGTCTGGCACACCATTCCGACAAATTGCCGAGCATCTTGATGAACATGGTCAACCTTTTCACTATTGCTGTATCGGCGTCAGTCGCTTTTCCAATACTGCCGCGCTCTTTGATCGTGCTGAGCTGTTAGGCGTGCATATCATCAGTGACGAAGATTGCACCATTAAGAAATGGAAAAAGATTGCAGCTCAAATAGAGACCTTTATTGATGAAGTGGATGAAGTCTACTTAACCATTGATATGGACTGCTTGCCATCAAGCGTCGTTCCTGGTGTCAGTGCGCCAGCGGCCTATGGTATCGAGCTGAGTTTCGTTGAGCGCGCGCTCAAACTTATCATGGCGTCAAACAAAGTAAAAATAGCTGATATTGCTGAGATTAACCCGACCTTTGATATTGATGGACGCAGCTGTAAAGTTGCGGCAAGACTATTAGCGACTATTATTGAGCAGTATTTACTATTAACCTAGACGAAACACAGTCAGTTCATTATAAAAAGTGACAGTGTTACTAGAGTACATTTTTCGCAGCCTTTGTCAGCTAGCTACAGCAAGTAAGCAAGCAAAATTTACTCTAGTAGCACATGACAATAGTTATAACGCTATTGTTTAAAATGACTGTAGTTTCTTACTCAAAACTGTTAGCTCTAAACTAAAATAAGCAGGAGCACATTATGAACGACTCTAGCGAACAGACACTTGACGATGCCAATATGACATCGTTTGACCACATCATTATCAACGCCAATCTCGCCACCTTTTCAAAACAATACGGGTTTAATAGTTATAATGACAGCCAAGAAAAAAGTACCCCTTACGGTCAGTTAGAAAACGCGGGTATCTGTATCAAAGACGGCAAAATTATATGGATTGGCACGCATGAGCAAATAAAACCGCATCTCTCTCGCTATCAAAATGATCAAATGACAGATGCAGGTGGCAACTGGATAACACCAGGGCTCATCGATTGTCATACTCATCTCGTTTATGGCGGTAACCGTAGCAATGAGTTTGAAGCACGATTGCAAGGTGCCAGTTACCAAGATATCGCGGCACAAGGTGGCGGTATTGTCTCAACCGTTAGCGCCACCCGCGCTGCCAATCAGGAGGCATTGTTTACGCAAAGTGAAAAACGTCTACTTGCGCTCATCAAAGAAGGCGTGACCAGTATTGAAATCAAATCTGGTTATGGACTGGATTTAGACACTGAACGTAAAATGCTAAAAGTCGCCCGCGCGCTCGGTGACAAACACAACATTCATGTCAGCACGACTTATTTAGCGGCGCACGCGTTACCGCCAGAATACAAAGACTGTCCTGATGACTATATCGAGCAAGTTTGTCAGTGGTTGCCCATTTTGCATTCAGAGGGCTTGGTTGATGCGGTCGATGGCTTCTGTGAAAACATCGCTTTTACTCCTGAGCAGATTAAGCGCGTATTTGACGTTGCACGCTCGCTAGACTTGCCAGTAAAACTACACTCTGAACAGCTCTCAAATATAGGCGCAAGTGCCTTGGTGGCAAAATATCAGGGACTATCAAGCGACCATCTTGAGCACTTGACAGAAGACGATATCAAAAAAATGGCAGCGAGCAACACAGTTGCCGTGTTATTACCAGGCGCGTTTTATACCCTACGTGATACTAAATTGCCACCGATTGAAGCGTTGCGTAAACATCAGGTTCCGATTGCCATTTCAACCGATTGTAACCCCGGTACCTCGCCATTGACGTCGCTGTTATTAGCGATGAATATGGGCTGTACATTATTTTATCTTACCCCTGAAGAGGTCTTGTCAGGGGCAACGGTTCATGCGGCACAAGCGCTAGGGCTAGCTAAAAAAGGCAGAATAGAAGTAGGCTGCGATGCTGATTTGGCGCTATGGGATATCGCCCGCCCTGCTGACCTTGCTTATCAAATGGGGCTAAATACCATTCAAGGTATTATGATTGAAGGTCAATGGCGTGAGACCGTATAGCAGATTTATAAAAGGATTTAAGATAATAAAAAAGCCCCAATCATTTAATGCTTGGGGCTTTATTACTTATGATAATCAGCAGTGTATTAAAAAAACTGACGTAGTATTGCTTTTTTTATTATGCAATTATGCTATTTTTTAAATTTATTAGCGAATACTGCACCCGTATCGGCATCGATGTTTAGCTCAATAATTTGATTATCTTTGAGTACTTTAACTTCGTAATAAGTAGCGTGATCAGCGTAGTCACGATCATTTTCAAATTCAATCCCTAAAACACGACCACTGGTTTGTTTCTCTGCCGTCTTGATCGCATCCATTATTTTGATTTTAGCTTGCTGCTGAACGTTGTATTTATTTACATTACTACTATCTACGCTATCTGTATCTAGATCAACTACTTGACCCGTGATAGCGTCCACCTTAATCTCATATTCAGTGTTGCCATCACTAAACTCCAGCTCATAAACCCCGCCTCCACTTTGGGAGTCACTGTCATCATCGTCAAACTCTGCTTCCGTTAAAATACCAGAAGCTTGTTTACTAGCAATATCAATGGCTTGCTTTAAGCTAATTTTGGCAGCTTGAGCGACGCGTATTTCATCAGCGGTATCTGCATTAGCCATGGTAGTCATAATACCTGCGCTCAAGGCGATAACAACGCCCGCCCCTAATGTCGTTAGTTGAAAGCTTTTAAAAAACTTACTCATTACTTTTTCTCCTTTTAGTCGCTATTTAATTGCTCTTATGATACGGCTAAACAAGGTTAAATCTGAGGCAAAAAAGGTAGCGGAATGTAGTACAAATGTATGGCAAAATATTGTTTAATACCTACTTTTTTGCCATAGTTATCATGCGCTTAGGTAATGCTATTGTAGAGAAAACGCGGTATAATATTACTCCTTTTTCTACCCTGTTACTTTTTAGTTTATCTCTTCTTTCTATCTAGGTCATATAAACCTTTATGCTAAATACGTCTCACTTAACCGATTCACTATACGACAATGTTTATCATGCTTTAGCGAGCGTTGATTTTGACATTACAACTGATTTTAGTATCCAATCAGCGATGGCTTTTGAGACGCTACCCCTTACGATCCAAGCGCCACTATTGCAAAGCAAACGGATTATTTTGATAGCCAATAATCCCTCGATAGATACAGCAAACTTAGCGTCGCTGTTGCAGCCTACTGATATATTGGTTTTATTTAATGACTTTATCCATGCTGATTTTTTTGCCAATCATCCTATAGCCAAAGATTTACCAAAGCTGTTGTTTTTTAGACAAATTGGCGACAGTTTATTGCATTTTGGCTTGCCGCCTCGTAGTAATAATCTGACGGCGATACTTGATATGGCAAAGCAGGCACCTCTTGGTATCTTATATGGCAATACTGCCTACCAATTTCCTCTGCCAGCTGACGATCCCAGACCTAAAGACGATCCAATAACGCCTGAGCGAATATTAGACATTCCAGAGATGCTCAGTCATTTATTACATAGTGAGGATTATAGTCGGGTATTATCAGAGCTACATAGTGTGGTAGCCGATTATCCTATTTTTGATGATATCCATTCATCTGCGCCAACTTCAGGGTTTTTATTGTATCGGTTATTATTAGCAGCGCGATTGCATGTGCAGCAGCGACAAAGCGCTGAGACTCCACTAGCGATAGTCATGTTAGGCTTTAACGATGATGATAAGACAGCGCACTTTTGGGAGGGGCATAATTGGGCGTTTGAAAGACAAGAGCTTGCTACGCCGCCTAGTAAGGTTGAGATTATTCGTCAGTATTAATGAATGGATATTGATAAAATAGAGCTTTAAGCTCTCTACACATAAGGCGCATCGGGATAGTGTGCCGCTTCAATTTCAGCCTCAGTTGGCTTTCGATTCACCCTAATTGGCACTGTCTGTTCTGTTTGCCAGTCGATCAATTGTAGCGCTGCAAACTCTGCTAACCATCCTGACATCGGCCAGTGTTGCCACTTATCATAAAAGCGGTTGGCGTTAATAACGATACTGTCTAAATGATTGAGTGGCGGCCGATAGACACTATGCTGCTGATGATAAATCACATCGTCGGTCAAATAAAAATCGATGCTTAACGCGCGGGCCATAAACGCAAAATCCGTATCTTCAGCGCCATAGCCAACATAATCTGTATCAAAACCGCCAATTTGCTCAAACGAATCGCGCATAATGGCAAAACAAAGACTCCAAAACGCGCCATAATCCTGCGTCTGTTTAATAGAGGTATATTGTTGATTTGAATTCTGCTGCTCTTGCGAATAGAAGTTTTCCCGATAAGGGTTAAATACAGATAACTTGTCTAAAGTATCGGACGCCAATGTACCTTGTTGTAGCTGACTACCTTCGTCATGTGTCAAAGGACGGGTTAAATAACGCGGCTGCCCCATTAATAAAGCATTAGGCTGCGCTTGTAACTTACGATACAGCTGCTCGATAAAGGTTGGGGCGACGATACAATCCACATCCAAAAAAATCATGGCATCATATGTGGCACGCGCGGCGCCCAGATTGCGATTATGACCAATATCAAACGAAGCACTACTTGCCAGTCCATCCTCAGTCGCTGTAGTCGTTGCTATCTTG
>JARIAA010000046.1 GCA_029264635.1 Psychrobacter sp.
AAAACTAAATAACGCTGATTGGGAAAGTCAATGGCGGTTAGCTCCTCGCCAATGCCCATGGCAATGGCGTCCTGCCCAAAGATAAATATCGGTACATCAGCACCAATAGTAGTAGCGATTTTTATCAGCTCATTTTGATTAAGATTAAGCTGCCAAATCTCATTTAATGCTAATAAAGTAGTAGCGGCATTGGAGGATCCACCGCCCAATCCCGCTCCCATTGGCAAATGCTTGTCTAAGGTAATGCGAACTGGTGGTAGATGCTTAGGTAGTTCGTTTGACTGTATGACAGACGCTAATAACGCGCGTGCGGCTTTAAAGATGAGATTATCTTCTATGTTAGAAGTTACCGCGTCTGCGCCTGCTAATGTTAGCAGCTGATTACACAGCTTATTAGCATCGGACATACTATCCATATTAATCGCTATCGCTTCATCTGCTACCAAAAAATGCAGATAATCACCCCAATCAAGCAAACGAAATACTGTTTGCAAGTTATGATAGCCGTCTACACGTTTGCCAACAATATGTAAAAACAGATTGATCTTTGCAGGCGATAAACGGCTAATGACTGTATTAGAAGGCGTATTGTGTTGAGTCATAGATAGCGGCTATTCTGTGAGTAACGTTAAGTGAGTATTATCTATTTTGATGATTAATGGTCATTACCACTTTGTTACCTTGAGGTTGAATGGCGCTAATTTTACTGGGCAGTTTATCATTGCCCTTGTAATCAAAGCTTGCCGTCCACTGCCCATTGATCGAGCTGATAAGACGGCCTTGAGCATCAAGTTGCGGCGCGCTGTCTGACGGGGCTGAGCGTCCAGATATCCAATAGGGCATTTGTGATATCGGTGCTTGCCAGCCTGTGGCTTTTTGCAGTAAGGTTTCGGGGTCATCAGCCGTCAAAGTACCAGTTTTTTCACTGACCAAGGTTGCGGTTTTGCCATCATATTCAATATTAGTTTTGCCAATGCCCAAAGCCCCAATCAGCTCAATTGCAAAACGCTCATTTTGCTGACCCCATGCGTAAAAAGCACTACCGCCTTGCGCCTCAGCTGTACCATTGGCAGGAGTCGTTACCCCAATTTTGCCATTAATACTAAAATTCTCAAGCTTTTGTGCTTGTACAGTAGGCGAGGTAGGTTTGCTAGCTGCAGTGCCTTGTAAGGACTGACAACCAGACGTTATCAATAGTGCAGTGGCAATAGCACTAAAGGCGGCCAATTTTTTGGATGGCTGGCGTCTTGTTACTAAAAAAGCGGACATAGAGTTGTTCCTCAAAAATTTATATCAAAAATGATTTAATAAAACCATTAAAAATATGACATCCAATTTGTTACCCAGTTATGCCTTCTTGTTAAATCATCTTAAGTGACATGGCACTGATCATATATCACAAAAGCAAATACAGACGACTGAACATTAATAAAGCTGTATGCGATCAGTAATATTTTGCTGCCCAAACGAGAAGCGCTCCTGTAAGTCTTCTAGTAACGTATCGACTTTTTCATTGTCACCTAGGCCTTGATAGGCACGGAGCAACAGCACGCCAGAACGTAGCGTCGGTAGTACATCATAGGGCGCTTGTAGATAGTCGATGACTTGAAGATAGTTTTGGTTACTCAGGGCACTGCTAGCCAAGACATTCAGCGCTTGCAGATGCAGCTCATTATCATAGCGCGGATCATCGAAGCGAATCTGGATAATGGTTTTTGCGAGCGCTAATCCTTGCTCAGAGTTTTGATCATTAGACAAAAGCAACTGAGCATAACTGAGCTTATAAGACAAGTTTTTGGGGTCTAGGGCTTGCAAATGATTGAGTAAAGTACGTTTAACAATATAATCGTTACGATCGTCGAGCAGTTGCGCGCGGGCAAACAGGATCGTTTGGTTGTCAGGGTATTGGCGACTGACGCGCGTCAATAATTGTAGCGCCTCATCTGCCCTATGATGCTGCCATAAAATGTTTGCTTGCAAGACATAGGTTTCAGGTGCAAAAACCGCAAATTGCTCGCGCAGTTTGTCTAACGTTTTGATGGCAGCGTCCACATTACCGTTTAGTAATTCAAAATCAACTACCTTTTTACGAGCAGCAAGCACCAGATCTTCTTGCATAACGCTGTTCAAGTAAGATTTGGCTTGCTCAAAACGCAATTGGCGCTCTGCACTGATACCGAGATAGTAGTAGGCTTGATTAAGATAAGCTGGAGTTTTTGCCAATCTATTAAGCAGCCTATCAGCACTTTGATATTCTTCAATATCCAAACTGACTAACGCGGCTAATAAAGTAATTTCAGCATCATCATCAAAGCGCTGATGAGCTTCAAGTAGTAATTGCCAAGCTTCTTGACTCTGTTTTAGATCCAATAAATAGCGAATCTCATATAGATACAGGCTTTTATTATCAGGGTTACGTAGGCGCGCTTGATTGATATAACTAATGACCCGTTTTGCAGGCTCAATTTTGCGTAATATATCAGCTTTTAAAGTAATAAAGGGCACATAATCAGGTTGGCGAGCAAGCGCGCGATCAATATGAATTATAGCAACTTCAGGCTCATTAAACTGATAAAGTAGCCCTGCTTTTAAGACAGATAATGAGGCATTTTGCTCGCTATTGATCGGTTGTAGAGCTTCTAAGAGTTCACGCTGGTCGCTGGTGGTCGTAGGGTAGATACCAATCAATATCTCGCTCAAGTCAGTACGTGGATCATAAAGTAAAATGCGGTTTAACGATTCACCTGCGAGTGCATAATCGTGAGCTTTGAGTGCTAAGTGCGCCACATAAAACCAAGCAGGTACATGGTCAGGATTTTGATCTTGCCAGGTTTTGGCAAACTGTAATGAGTCATCGACATTATCGTAACGCAGCGATAAGCTCAGCGCGCGCTCAAATACCGCGGTTGCATCCTCTTTAAAAGCTTGTTGTTTATATAATGCTAGCGCTCGGTCAATCTCTCCACGGTCAGCGGCGAACTCCGCATCTAGTAACGCATACAGACTAGGTTCACTAAGCTCTGGCGGTACTAAAGCGCTTGCAGCTAAATCATCGCTATTAACGACGTTATCTGTATCAGTACTATCAGATAATCGTCTTTGTAATCGCTCATTATTATCAAGGCTACTTGTATCGTCACTTGCTGACGTAGTGGGGAATGCAGATGCCATCAGCTCGGCACTAGTTTTATGAAACCCTGTGTGCTGGGTGCTGTTATTTTGTACCGTATTATAAGTAAAAGTATTGTTAAAAACGGTATTATCAAAAACAGTATTAGCAGTATCTGTCACAGCCGTGTCAGGTACGTATGACAATGGTGAGGTATCGACAAAATTTGCATGGGCAGAAGTACCAAGGCACAAGTAAGTCGCTAACAATAACGTTAGCTTGCGGCGCTGACGTAGACCATGCATGATGCCATTTAACAAAGCCTGAATGCTAAATTGCCCATCATACGTGAGTTGTAGCGCAAGTTTCGATTGAAATAACAATCCAAAAAAAATCATAGAATAATGATAGGCACCTATAAAAAAGAAACGCTAGTATAAAAGAGGATAGCCAAAGTAAACAATAGTACTCATGTTAACTGAAAACACAAAATATCGTACTACAATAAGCCATTACTTTATTCTTATTTGTTGACCAATGGATACAATAAAGCGATAAATATATTAGGTCGTGACCTCACTGCAATTATTAGATGTTCAAATAGACTAACATCATCTATTTAATAGTAACACACTGTCCGTTGCAATCAGGTTGTGATTGGACATACCAAGTATCTCACTACCGCTACTATTAATTATTTGGCTCACCGCTATAAGCTGATGATTCTCTATTATTAGTAACCAGTTAGGACGCTCTATTATGACAATTAAAAGCGGATACTGTGGTTGATTTGTGGCTGATGCGCCCAGATACAAGCAGATAATAGTCGCAGATGAGCGAGTATTAAATAAAACCGGTAACAATGATATAATAAGCGGTTTTATATTCGTAGCATCTGCTATACAACCTATTCAAATCAATAACGTTACGTCTATGCACCGGCTAATGTCCGACTGTAGTGTGCTTATTTAGCATTCTATGAGGGTCAATTAGGTCAGTGAACGTTATGTTTATGGTCTATCAATAATGAGATTAGTGGTCATTGGGGTCAATCACAAAACTGCACCAGTCGCTCTACGAGAGCGCTTGGCGCTGGTGGGCGACGATGTAACTAGGGCGCTTGAGCAGCTAGAGGTTTTTACTGATGGTAGCGTGATTGTCTCCACTTGTAACCGCACCGAGATTTATGCCCTAGTTCCTCAAGCATCGGCCCCTCAGACATCAGTGCAAACATCAATCTTGCCAGTAAGTGGCGCTAATGCTACTTTCGCGAATAGTAACATTCATAGCGAGAGCAGTTTATCTTCGGCAGCGATTAGTGCTCATATTGTAAAAATTAAAGCTTGGCTTGCTGACTTTAAGCAACTGCCATTAGCTGAGATTGATCCTTATCTGTATGTGCATCGTGATATTCATGCGCTTACCCATTGGCTAAGAGTCGCTGCGGGTCTAGATTCTATGATATTGGGTGAGCCGCAAATATTGGGTCAGATCAAGCGTGCGGTCCATCTTGCTCAAGATGAAAAAGCGTTGAGCAACCAGCTCGGCTGGATTGTCGATCAGGTATTTGCTGCCGCCAAACGCGTGCGTAATGAAACGCAGGTAGGGGCGCAAGCGGTCTCACTAGGCTTTGCCGCCGCCAAACTTGCCACACAAATTTTCAATGATCTGCCCAGTCGTACTTTATTGGTGGTAGCAGCAGGTGAGATGAATCGCTTGGTTGCGACTCATATTGCAGGGCTTGGGATCGGGCGTGTTATCATCTGTAACCGTAACCCTGAGCGAGCCGAGGCTTTGGCGGCTGAGCTACGCCATCCTAATCGTAGTGTTGAGGTTAGATCTTTGCAAGAGCTGCCGCAAGTGTTGGCAGAGGCTGATATTGTGAGTAGCTGTAGTGGCAGCATGGATGTATTAATTGATAAGACGATGACCATACAAGCGCTGAAACGCCGTCGTTATCGCCCGATGTTGATGATAGATTTGGCAGTACCACGAGATATTGATTCCACTATCAGCCGCATAGATGATGTCTACCTTTACTCTGTTGATGATCTGCAACATGTCATTGCAGGCAATCTTGAACAGCGCAGGCAAGCGGCCGTTGATGCGGAGCTGCTGGTAAGTCAACTGGTTGTTGAGATGGAGCGAAGCTTTCAAGTACGCCAAGTGGGAAAAGACATTCAGCATTATCGCATGTCTACTCATAACCAAGTCGATAAGCTACTTCATGAATCCATTGCCAAGCTTGAGCAAGGGGATGCAAGTGCAGAAGACATTATCACAGAGCTATCAAGGCGTCTCACTCAAACGCTCACGCATGCGCCATCAAAGCTTATGCGTAAGGCGGCCCGCGAAGGCGACAGTGAATTATTAGATTTTGTGGTATCGGGTCTGCATGACGCCTATCGTAAACGCTAAGGGTAGACCATTATTTGTCAGTGAATGGTAAAAGCGCTAGCAATACTCTTAGCTGAACAAACCGTTGTCAACTGTCATTATCGGTGCTAATATCAAGCTATCACCTACGTATTAAATGATAAAAACGTGGCGATTTTGACTGTGTTGGCTTTAGTTTAAGGTCTTTTTATAAGTGAGCAGTAACCATTATAACTCGCCTACCATAGCGTAGCCCTTATAATGGCGTAAACATCATGTATGACTTCGTTTTAAGTTTTTAAAATAAGGCATACAAGGCATAATCACCAACGACAATAGCGCTAGGATAAAGTGCTATATCGTCAATCCTATGTCATACTCTCTATTATTACTTGATATTTATTAATCGATATTTAGCATACCCTATGGCTATTTCATTAATAATATCTCGATGAACGTCTAAATTTTGCTGTAACTAAGCTTTGCTATAATCTTAGATGCCTAACATCTCAATAGTCTAACAACAAACAAGGAGTGTCCCATGACTGCATTACGTCAAGATATCGATCCAGAAGGTTTATTAGAGTATTCAGTGGTCTATACCGACCGTGCCCTCAATCATATGTCCAAAGTTTTTCAGCAAGTGATGACTGACTTATCTCGCGAACTAAAATCAGTCTATAACGCGGATGCCGTCGCTATTGTTCCAGGCTCTGGCACTTATGGCATGGAGGCTGTTGCCGCGCAGCTGGCCCAAGATCAAGATTGTCTTATTATTCGTAATGGTTGGTTTAGCTATCGCTGGACGCAAATTTTAGAAAAGGGCAACATTGCCAAGTCCTCTACTGTGTTAACCGCGGATCGTACTGAAGATACGGATGCACCAAGACCCTTTGCACCCGTCGATATCGACACGGCTGTCGCTAAAATCAAAGAACAAAAACCTGCGATTGTATTTGCTCCGCACGTTGAAACGTCCGCTGGTATTATCTTGCCAGAGGACTATATCAAAGCGTTAGCAGAGGCAACTCATAGCGTTGGCGGTTTATTAGTGATCGACTGTATCGCCTCGGGTTGTGTCTGGCTTGATATGAAAGCATTGGGTATCGATGTGCTGATTAGTGCTCCGCAAAAAGGCTGGAGTAGCACGCCGTGTGCTGGTCTTGTGATGCTAAGCGACGCGGCTGTCAAAAAAGTGGACAGCACCGAATCCAATAGCTTTAGTCTTGATCTGAAGCAGTGGTTAAACATCATGCGCGCTTATGAGAATGGCGGTCATGCTTATCATGCCACCATGCCGACCGATAGCCTCCGTCAGTTCCGCGATACCATCAATGAAGCCAAAAAAGTTGGCTTCGATACGTTGTGTGACGCCCAGTGGGAATTGGGAGAGCGTGTCCGTAAAGTACTAGAAGATAAAGGTATTGAGAGCGTCGCTGCGGATGGCTTTAAAGCGCCTGGTGTTATCGTATCTTATACCGAACGCGATGATATGCATAAAGGGAGCGCTTTTGCCGAAGCAGGCATGCAGATTGCCGCTGGTGTGCCTCTAAAAGTAGGTGAGCCTGAGAGCTTTAAAACCTTCCGCCTAGGTTTATTTGGTTTAGATAAGCTTACAGATATCGACGGTGCCGTAGAGCGTTTTGAGTCTGTGCTTGAAAAAGTATTGGCGGAGCAACCTGCATAGCTTACAGATTTTTACTTTGATAAAGGCTTAAGCTGAGGAATACGTTTATAAGCCATAAGAAAATACTGAGCCTATTTAACAAAGGTCTCAGTATTTTTTTACCTTTTTATTATGTTTTATAATATAATGTATTTTAATAAATTGTATATTGACTTAATCATCAATAAAAATCAGCGGGTAATCTATTATGAGTATACAAGTAGACTGGCAAGCATTTACTCCGATCTCCTTGGTGGGTGGAGTACTGCTAGGGGTAGCAACCGTTATCCTGCTATTGGGCATTGGACGTATTGCGGGTATTAGTGGTATTTTTTCAAGCCTGCTGAAACCCAAGCGCGTAGAGATGTGGCAAGTGTTATTCATACTTGGTCTCATCGTCTCACCATTATTCTATAAGCTAGTCAAGCCGCTCCCTGAGGTAGAAATTAGTTCCTCTTTGCCCTTATTAATCGCTGCAGGTTTGCTGGTTGGTTTTGGGACGCGTTTAGGATCAGGCTGTACAAGTGGTCATGGTATCTGTGGCAATGCACGCCTGTCGCCACGCTCTATGGTAGCAACGGCGACCTTTATGTTTTTTGGTATTGTGACCGTCTATATCGGTCGACAAGTACTGGGGCTGGGGCTGCTATAAATGTTGGCCCTCATAAAGAGTATGTTGAAAAACCGTGTTTAAGACAGTGAAAAAAGACAATAGTGAGACACAACTATGCTAAAAAATATTATTGGGTTACTAGCAGGATTATTATTTGGAATTGGGCTGTTGATATCAGGTATGACCGATCCTGTAAAAGTACAGGGATTTTTGGATGTCTTTGGTGCATGGGATATTTCTCTGGCACTGGTAATGGGCGGTGGTTTGGCGGTGGCTATCATTGGTGTACAACTCGCTAAGCGCAGCACACTTAGCTTGGTTGGTACAAAGATTGAGATGCCCACTAAGACCAATATTACTAAAAAACTCATTATTGGCGCAATGTTATTTGGTATCGGCTGGGGCTTAGTGGGAATTTGCCCAGGACCTGGCATCGTACTGCTTGGTACTGGACAATGGCAGGCTTATGTGTTTATTCCAGCGATGATAATAGGCATGCTTGTATATCAGTGGTTTGAGCCTAAATTTGACTGATGGTAAGTACATAAAAAGGTCAGTCTATACTCCTGATGCTGACCTTTTTTATAGTTCACAATTTAAAATATTACTAGCTATTAAGTTATCAGCTACGTGGCACTTGGCGTCACTTTTGGCGTTTCATGCGCAAGCGACTTGGCCGCTTGACGTAGCTCAAATTTTTGTACTTTACCAGTACTGGTCTTTGGTATCTCAGTAAAGATAATGTACTTGGGCACTTTAAATCCTGCTAAATGCTGTTTGCAGTGCGCAGTGACCGTATCGCGCTGCAAAGTATGGCCGTCATGGATCTCAATAAAGGCCACTGGCACCTCACCCCATTTTTCGTGAGGCGCGGCAACCACGGCGCAGCTTAAGACGGCAGGCATTTGATAGAGGACATTTTCAATCTCAATGCTGGAGATGTTCTCGCCGCCTGAGATAATAATGTCTTTGAGCCTATCCATAATTTTTATATAGCCATCTGGGTACTTAACGCCCAAATCTCCGGTGCGAAACCAACCATCTTTTAAGGCCTCTTCGGTAGATTTGCGACTCTTTAGATAGCCTTTCATGATCATATTGCCGCGCAGTGCCAGCTCGCCCATCTCCTCACCATCAGCTTCGACAGGCTCATTTGTACCTTGTTTCAAGACCTCAAAACCAGTCATCAAATGTGACCTTACGCCTTGGCGTGATTTCTTTTGCGCGCGTTCACTGATGTCCAGATCATCCCACTCAGCTTGCTCAGCGCAAATGGTTACCGGGCCATAAACTTCGGTAAGTCCATAAACGTGAGAGATGTGAAATCCCATCTTCTCCATTGCTGCCAGCATGGTTTCAGACGGCGGCGCGCCAGCAACCCAGCCTTTAACGGTATGATTAATAGCTTCCTTATAGTCAACCTCACCGCCCGCTATCATATTATGAACGATGGGCGCTGCGCAGTAATGGCTGACTTGGTGTTTGGCAATCAGCTGCAAAATCAAATTCCCATCAATTTTACGTAAGCAAACGTTGACGCCTGCGCGCTCAGCGATCGTCCATGGAAAACACCAGCCGTTGCAGTGAAACATAGGCAGCGTCCATAGATACAAGGGATGCTTTGGCATGTCCCAATCTAAGATATTGGAGACCGCGTTGAGCGTCGCGCCGCGATGATGATAAACCACGCCTTTGGGTGTGCCCGTCGTGCCAGAGGTGTAATTGAGTGCAATAGCCTCCCATTCATCTTCAGGCTTCTCCCAATTATCCAAACGATTTGAGCTGGCGATCAGCTCCTCATAAGTCATTTTACCAAAGCGTTCAACCTCAACAGCAGCATCTGTTGCATGAATAACAATTAAATTAGGAAAAGTTTCATCGATAATCTCTGCAAGATCGGCAAATTCGCTGTCCATGATCAAAACCTTGGCTTCAGAATGCTGCACGCAAAAGGTTAAGGCGTTGATATCAAGACGCGTATTTAGGGTACAAAGTACGCCGCCTGACATCGGTATACCAAAGGCGCACTCAACCATTACTGGAGTGTTGGGTAGCATGACTGCGACCGTGTCATTCTTATCAATGCCAAGCTTACGCAGAGCATCGGACAGCTGGCGACAACGATCGTAGGTTTGCTGCCAGGTTTGGGTCACGTTATTATGCTCAAGATCATCATAGATAATGGCGGTTTTGTCAGGGTAAACTTGGGCGCTACGAATAATAAAATCAATAGGGGTAAGCGGTTGATAGTTGGCTGGGTTTTTGCCAAGACCTGTGTGAAAGTCAGTCATAATGATAGTCCTTTATCTTTAACCTGTTATAGTTTTAGCCGTTTTTTATGTGAATAAATAGCTTTATTAACACTCCATACATTTATTATAGACAACTGTACTTAGAAAGCGAGCCTGTTTTGTAGTATTCGTTTAAATACATGGCATAGTTAAAAAAGGCAGTGCAGATAGCGCTCACTCATCAGTCGCTTGTCTGCATAGCTGATAATAATGGCATTGTGTTAGGATAGAACGACAATTAAATTGTAGGCCATCTTCAATACGACAATTGATTCATTCATAAGGACAATGACATGAGCGAGCGCACCAATAACAACAGCAGTACCGATACCATTGATGTTGCAAATACAAGCGAGCACTATCGACATCTGTTTGAACCACTAGATTTGGGTTTTACTACTTTAAAAAACCGTCTGGTTATGGGCTCGATGCATACCGGTTTAGAAGACCGTTTTTATAACTATGGCAAGCTTGCGGCATATTTTGCAGAACGTGCTAAAGGCGGCGTGGCGATGATGATTACGGGTGGTATCTCTCCTAACCGTGAAGGGTGGCTGTTGCCTGCTGGCGGTACGATGAACACCAAAATGGACGTCATCAATCATCAGCGCGTCACCCGTGCGGCGCACAAGTATGACAGCAAGATCATTATGCAAATCTTGCACAGTGGCCGCTATGGCTATCATCCGTTTTCGGTATCGGCAAGTCCAATCAAGTCGCCAATCACTCCATTTAAACCCCGTAAGATGAGTATCAAAAACATTGAGCAGACGGTTGAAGATTATGCCCGCTGCGCAAAACTGGCCAAGCAAGCGGGTTACGACGGCGTTGAAATCATGGGCTCTGAAGGCTATTTGCTCAATCAGTTTTTATCCAGTCATGTCAATAAGCGCACAGATATCTATGGCGGTGATATTTATGGGCGGATGAAATTCGCTGTCGATGTGGTCAAAGCCGTACGCGCCGCAGTGGGTGAAGATTTTATTATTCTATTTCGCCTATCGGTCATTGATTTGGTCAAAGACGGTAATGTTATGGATGAAGTCATCACTGTGGCTAAAGCGCTAGAAGCAGCAGGCGTGACTATCATGAACACAGGAATCGGCTGGCATGAAGCACGCATTCCGACTATTGTCACAAGTGTACCTCGCGCAGCGTTCGTTGACTTCTCGGCAGAGATTAAAAAACATATCAATATTCCGATGATGGCATCTAACCGTATCAATATGCCGTATACCGCTGAAGAGATCGTCGCCAGCGGTCAGGCGGATTTGATTCAAATGGCGCGTCCGTTCCTCGCCGATCCAAACTGGGTTAATAAGGCTAAAAACGGCGAAGCGGATCGCATCAACACTTGTATCGCCTGTAATCAAGCTTGTCTTGACCATACCTTTGAGAACAAACGCTCAACTTGTCTGGTCAATCCACGCGCCTGTTATGAGACTGAATTGGTGTATAAAAAAGCGAAAAAACCGCAAAAAGTCGCGGTCATTGGCGGTGGTGTGGCTGGCATGTCAGCGGCCCACGTCGCAGCGCTACGCGGGCATGATGTCACTTTATTTGAAGCAAAAGATATCTTGGGTGGGCAGTTCAACTACGCCAAAGTCATCCCTGGTAAGGAAGAATTCTTTGAGACCATCCGCTATTACATCAATGAGCTTGAGCACCTAGGCGTTGCGATTAAACTGAATACCAAAGTCGACAAAGCGATGCTGTATAAAGCCAAGTTCCATCATGTCATCGTCGCGACAGGCGTCGTACCAAGAAACCTCGCCGGTAAGCTTGAAGGTGCTGATTTGCCACAAGTAATGAGCTACGCAGAATTGCTATCTGGTGAAAAATCAGTCGGTGATACGGTCGCCGTCATCGGAGCAGGTGGTATTGGTTTTGATGTCAGTGAATATCTCACGGCGCGTCACGGTCAGCCGTTAGACGAGCTTGGTCCCGAGCTATTAAAAGACCCAAACTATCGCCCAAAAGCGCAGTCAATCAGCGAATGGCGTGAAGAGTGGGGCGTCACTGAAAACCCTGACTATCAAAGCGATGGCGGTCTAATTAAGCCTGAGGGTATCACGCCTATCCGCCAAGTGTTCCTCATGCAGCGCACCAAAGGGCGCTTGGGCAGTGGACTAAATAAAACCTCGGGTTGGGTACATCGCGCTCATATTAAATCGCATGGCGTTATCCAAGTGGCTGGCGTGCAATATGAAAAAATCACCAACGAAGGCATTTGGGTGACCAATCCTCAAGGTCAAAGTCAGCTGTTACGTGTCGATAGCGTCGTCGTCTGCGCAGGTCAAGAGTCAGTGATCGATCTGATGCCAAACGTCGGTGATGCACCTGATGCCCAATACCATCTCATCGGTGGCGCAAAGCTTGCGGCAGAATTAGATGCCAAACGTGCGATTCGTGATGGGGCAGAGGTTGCTGCAGCGATTTAGGGTTTTATTTAGAATTCTGGGTTTAAGAGTAAACGGTAGGGAGCGATTTCCTGCCGTCTACTTGTATCTGCCTTGCTGATGGCGTGCGGACTAATCTGCGATATGATACCTTCAAGAATTCCCCTTTAAGGGAATTCTCCTTACAAGCCTAAAATTGTGTACAATTTTTTACGGCTCTCATGTCAGGGCTAGCGGTAAGATCTGTTTTCTTATAGACATCGGTCGTGGTCAGTAGGGTGCGCCCAGCGCACCATAAGCGAGGTAATTTTAATTTGTTCGGTTGGAGTATAAGTTTCTGAAACTTTTAACTAAGAGTTAGCTATGAAAATTGTATACCAAGGCATCGAAGTCATTATTAGTGCATTAGAAACTCTTAAACCAATATCAGATACTAATTTTGATGACATAATCGGCTATATTAATAACAAATATGGTCAGCGTCACATTATTGAACAACGTGATGTAAATGGTTCAATTAAAAGAGCTCTGATAATAAACGAGGGCAGCCATGTACCACTAAGTATTGATAGTATGCTACATAAAGACGAAGCGATTTATTTTTGCTCAGGAAAGTTTGTTTGCAAATGGCATGTCACTCAAATGATACTGATGTGGCGTATAGAGTTGGATTTCACGTCATGTTTTACCATAAAATTTTTAGATAATGGAAGTAGTATCTTAGTATCGGGAGAGTTGACATTATCAAAAATCGATCTTGAAGGCAATATACTATGGAGCTATTCGGGTTCGGATATATTTGTCACAAAAGACGGTAAAGTTGGCGCAAAAATTATTGAAAATCAAATCTATATTGCAGACTGGAATGATACTTGGCATGTTTTAGATTTTGAAGGTAATTTGCTTAAGTACTCGTAGACTGGGCTAAAAGCGCTAGCCAATATCGAGTCACTATCTAAAGTTTCTGTTCAGATATCAATAGTCGCCTTGTGGTGCAGTTTAGCCCTGAGCGAGGAGATAACAAAGCACTGCTTTGTCCGAGCGCAAGAGGAATCTGCATTCTCGCAAATTCTGTAGCGGTTACTCTGCTCATTTGGGCGAGCTTCGCGGGCTAGGTTTTTTGGTGGCTCGCAGAGCAGGAGACATCACAAACTGTGCCAACGCCTC
>JARIAA010000047.1 GCA_029264635.1 Psychrobacter sp.
GAGGCGTTATCGTCTTATCGCGGTGTCAGTATTGCCGTTATCAACGGCTATGCGATGGGCGGTGGACTTGAGTGCGCGCTGGCTTGTGATATCCGTATCGCAGAGGCGCATGCACAGATGGCCTTACCAGAGACGGGTGTGGGCTTATTGCCATGCGCGGGCGGTACGCAAAATCTACCTTTATTGGTTGGTGAAGGCTGGGCGAAGCGTATGATATTGTGCGGTGAGCGCGTCGATGCCGATACTGCACTGCGTATTGGCTTAGTTGAAGAGGTCGCTGCCAAAGGAGAAGGGCTACAAGCGGCGCAAGTGCTTGCGCAAAAAGTCGCTAAGCAATCACCCGTTGCCGTTAGTTATTCTAAACAGCTTATCCAAGCCGCAAGAAATATTCCACCTGCCCAAAACCTTATTCATGAGCGCGAAGCTTTTGTGAAGCTATTCGACACCAACGATCAGCGCGAAGGCGTGCAAGCGTTCTTAGAAAAGCGCAAACCCACTTGGCAAAATAAATAAGCTGTAGAGGTATGTCTTAATATTTACTTTACTCATTTTAATTTTGGTAGGTCTCTTTTATGACGACAACGACAAATAACAATAATCAAAAGGCCGTAGAAAAAAGCACACAAGAGGCGCCAGTGTTGTTCGATACTGAGCCGACAGAGTGCGGTCATCTGATTGGCATAATGACGTTAAACACGCCCAAGTCTTTGAATGCCTTAAGTGTTGAGATGTGTCAGTTATTGGCCGAGCAGCTAGAGCGGTGGCAAAATGACGATGCAGTAGTGGCATTGGTATTAAATGGCGCAGGCGACAAGGCGTTTTGTGCCGGCGGTGATATTCGTCGGCTTTATGACAGCATGTCTACCAGTGCGCCAATACCGAACCCTTATGCGACAGAGTTTTTTGGTCATGAGTATCGTCTTTATCGGCAGATGCACTTTTATTCTAAGCCACTCATTCTTTGGGGCGACGGCATTATCATGGGTGGCGGTATGGGCTTGATGGCTGGTTGCAGTCATCGTTTGGTCACCGAGCGTACCCGCTTTGCCATGCCAGAAGTCACTATTGGACTATTTCCTGATGCTTCTGGCAGTTGGTTTTTACAGCGTATGCCTGCTAAAACAGGTTTGTTTTTAGGGCTTACGGGTGCGATGTGTAATGGCAACGATGCGTTACTCGCCAATCTTGCAGAGTATGCCATCGCCAGTAGTGATTACGAGGCCATCATACAACGTTTAAAACAGAGTGATTGGCAAGTGGCTGTAGGTAGCACCGATAAATGTCAAAATAATAGCGCTCATAGTATTGTTAGCCGTGTCCTGGCAGCCCAGCCAGTCGCTGCATTGCCTCCAAGTAAATTAGCCACCTATTGGTATCCTATTCAGCAGTTGATGAACAGCGGCGGCTTAGGGGATATTGATGCCTTACTACAAAGTGACGAGGCGCTAGCAAAGTTAGACATGGACTTCGCTCATGACAGCTGGACGCAGCGTGCAGTGGAAACTTATCGACAGGGCTGCCCAGTTACCGCCGCTTTGACGTATGCGCTTTATCACAAAGTTAAGGATTTATCGCTAGAACAGGTTCTGTATTTAGAGACCAACGTAGCTGTACATTGTGCGGCTAATCCTGACTTTAAAGAAGGCGTCCGTGCGCTATTAATTGATAAAGATCGCAATCCACAATGGTCGCTCTCATTAGCAGACTGTCTCAGCACTGAAGGGCAGGCGTACATACATCAGCACTTTGTGAACCCTTATGCTACAGGCGAGCATCCCTTGGGCGATTGGTTGGGTGATGAAGCCTTAGGCAGCCAGCTTGTGCGTCAAGAGCTTGTAAGCTCATTGTAAGAATCAGGTAAAAATTAAAAAGCGTAAGACTCTATGTAGCACTGTCTACATGGCTAAATAATAAGCACGCATCAAGGAGCGATGATATGAGCATAAAGGACACAGGTTCAAGTAATATAATTACGGCCAATAATGACACTACTAAACCAAATATTGCCTTTATTGGGCTTGGCAATATGGGTGCACCGATGGCGGAGAACTTGGTAAAAGCAGGTTATCAATTGTCTGTTTATGACTTGTCTGAGGATGCAGCCAAACGCCTAAAGCAAGCTGGTGCCAATGTGGCTAATAGCCCTAAAGATGCAGCAAATAATGCACAAATCATCATTAGTATGCTGCCCGCAGGCAAGCATGTACATTCTATTTATCTAGGTGAAAATGGCGCCAACGGCCTACTAGCAGAATTACCAAGAGGCACATTAGTCATCGATAGCAGTACCATCGCGGCGGCTGATGCAAGATTGGTGGCAGAGGTGGCAAGTAAGCTTGGCATAGACTTCTTAGATGCGCCAGTCTCCGGCGGTACAGGCGGCGCAATCGCGGGTAGCCTTACCTTTATCGTTGGCGGTGATGACGATGCATTTGCCAAAGCTGAACCGATACTCTCCGTCATGGGCAAAAACATCTTTCATGCTGGTGAGCACGGTGCTGGACAAGTCGCAAAGATCTGCAACAACATGCTGTTAGGTATTTTAATGGCGGGAACAGCAGAGGCGATTAATTTAGGCGTCAAAAATGGCCTCGACCCTAAAGTACTGTCTGATATTATGCTACAAAGCTCAGGTCGTAACTGGACGCTAGAGGTTTATAACCCTTATCCGCAAGTGATGGAAAATGTCCCATCTAGTAATGGCTATCAAGGCGGCTTTATGAGTAAGCTTATGCAAAAAGATCTTAACCTTGCGATGCAAACGGCTAGGGATACCGATGTTGAAACGCCGATGGGAGCCAAAGCTACTGAGCTTTATGAATCTCACATAGTAGACAACGGCGATAAGGATTTTTCTAGCATCATGGCGCGTCATGACAGTTCGGTCTTGTCTTAAAGCACGAAACGCTTAAAATCCTTAATCAGTTTTGCATAGAGTGTTTTTCTAAT
>JARIAA010000124.1 GCA_029264635.1 Psychrobacter sp.
CACATTATGGCCAAATTTCTGAAAACTAAAAAAAACAAAATATATTGAAGAATCATCTGAAAGATGGCATCTACCTGCAGTTCACTGAATAACAGTGACTTCTCACCAGAAATCATGGAGGTAAGAAATGAGCACTTGGGGTGCCTGGCTGGCTCAGTTGGTGGAGTGTGCGACTCTTGATCGTGGGGCCATGAGTTCAAACCCCACATTGGGTGAAGAGATTACTTTTTAAAAAATTAAAAATAAGCTGTTCTTTTTATCTTGAAGTTAAATGTCTTGAAGATGCCTTGATGTGTTTGAAATTATCTGCCTGATTGCCCCATCACTGATTAACTTGCATGAAGTGAATTAATATATGTTAAATGTTTAATTCTTTAACCAGCAAATATAACGCTCTAAAAGGTGAATAAGCTTTAATCTATTTTGTTCGTTTATTAAAAAACCCTGCTACATGGCAGGGTTTTTTAATGACTCTACGTTTAGGGTATTCATACCTTAAGTCTTACGCATTACCTTCGGCATCAATTTGTGCTTGCTGCTGGCTTTGCGCGTAAGCTTGGTCAAAGTTCACGGGCGCAAGTAATAATTGAGGAAAACTACCACGCGTGACAATGTCACTGATAACTTCACGGGCATAGGGGAATAACACATTAGGGCAATAGGCACCTAAAATCTGTCCGATCTGATCTTCTGGAATATTTTTTAATAAGAAAATACCTGCTTGGTGCACCTCAGCAATAAAAGCTGGTTCTTCAGCATTTTTAGCAGTGACACTCACAGTTAGGACGACTTGATAATGATCCTCATCAAGTTTTTCAGCATTGCTTGATAAGTTGATGTCAAGCTCGGGGTTCCACTCTTTAGTGAATACATCAGCGCCTGGTACTTCAAGGGACATATCTTTTACATAAATACGTTCTAATGCCAATTGCGGTTGTGCTTGTTCTTCAGCCATGATAATTCCTCAAATAAATAAAGCAGTATGTCGTAAAGCCATGTGTTGTTATAAGCTTAACAGCAGTGCATGGTTGCGAGTCACATTATTACAAGCCTCAGCAAAAATAACAATAGCTTGGCAAACATTGTGCAATATCATCATTATATTGACTCAAACCAATACTACTATTATATGAACGCTTCAATTTAGCTTGCTAATAGCTCATCAAGCTTGCCTTGCTGGTTCATTTGATTTAACTCATCAAAACCGCCAATAAAAGTCTCACCGATAAATATTTGTGGTACTGTTCGATAATTATTGGTTTTTTGCATCAAGGCGCGGCGATCATCGCTACTGATGTCATACATACTAATCTCTTCATACTCAACGCTTTTATTTTTAAGGAGTTGTTTGGCGTTTGAGCAATAAGGGCAAAGAGGGGTAGTATAAACTTTAACTGAGGCAGTCATAAGATATCCTTAATAAGGTTAATAATATTTAGCTTGTCTATTGTTTTTATGAAACTGTTTTTATAAAACGTATTGTGATGAAAGAGTGCAATGACAAGGCGTTATTTGATACACTCATTATAAGGTGGGGATGGGTAGAGGAAATTCAAGCTGGCTTATTCTTAAATATAAGAAAAACTTGTGAGGCTTTGTTAATATTTGACACTTGACCAGAAAAAAAGACACAACGTAATGTCATGTCTTTGGGTCGGTAATAAAACTTAGTAACCACACTTAGTAACAACGTAATCCGATGCTAAGATAATGTTTTAGTTATCGATATAAAAGATTAAGAGCGCCTTAGACTAAAAGAATGAAAAGCTACTTATGCAAGCTGGGTTTGGCTTTGCTTTTAGCTTTCGTCTGTGCATCTTTTAATCCTACTAAGGGCATGCCGCTACCTTGCCAGCCGCCAATACCGCCCTCTAACCGATATACATTGTCTTTACCGATCATTTGAATAGCCGCGCCCGCTTGCACACCTATATCACAAATGATGATTACCGGCTGTTCAATGGCGCGGATGTCCTCTATGTGATCTTTAAGCTCTGTAAAAGGAATGTTACGGCTGCCTTGAATGTATCCTGTGTTAAACTTCTTTTTGGCGCGAATATCAATCAGCTGCGCGTCTTGAGAGTTAACCATCATACCAAGTGTATTGGGTGACACCTTTTTACCGCTACGTTTACTTTCAATGGCAAAAAACAGTACCACAAGCACTGCTAAGATACCGAATAAAAACGGGTGGTTGCTCATAAATTCAAGTGCACGATCCAAACCGAACCTCCAAAAATTAGTGTTCTATTAAACTGCAGATGCTGCTTAATATCATCGAACAAGGGGTTATTATACCGATTAGAGCCTCCATAGTAAACGTATGATGGTCCGCCTAAATTTTAATACACTGCAAGGCTTAATAAGGCTTGGTATCAGCCTCTATCTGCAAAGTGACTAAGTTTTCGACACGGCGCTGAAGGACATCACCATCAGCCACCGCTTGCCATAAAGCACAGCCTTTACTGTTATGCGTGTGACGACAATCGCGAAATTGGCAATCACCTGCCAATGGCGCAAGCTCAACGAAGCCTGAGATAATATCATCAGGTGTCAGATGCCAAATACCGTACTCGCGAATACCTGGTGTATCGACAATACCGCCTTGGGTCAGATCGTCTGGATTGAATGGTAGTAGACGGCTGGTCGTCGTCGTATGCTGACCAAGTTTTGAGTTCTCAGAAATAATATTGACGCTTTGGGCGGATTCAGGCAGTAAGGCATTAATCAAACTACTTTTGCCGACCCCAGATTGACCAGCAAAAATCACCAGTTTTTTATCTATGTAGCGTTTTAATTCGCCAAGCCCTTGCTGCTCAGTACTATCAGCGATATTTTCAGGACAATCGACGGAGGTTAACACGCTCTCATACCCAAGTGCCGCATATTGTGCCAATAATTCACTGGTATCGACACCATTTTCTTCTGCTAGTAAATCGGCTTTATTGAGTACCAATAGCGGCTTCACACCAGCATGATGACAGACTACCAAATAGCGGTCGATCAAGGTTGGTGCAGCAGCGGGTAGCGGTGCAAACACAATCGCTAAAATATCGACATTGGCAGCAACGGGTTTGAGCTTATGATAGCGATCAGGGCGCGAAATAAGAGAGGTACGCGGCTTGACCGACTCAATACGTCCAAAGCCAGTATTAGGATCTGCGATCCAGCGTACTTGATCGCCCGCCGCTAGCATCGGTAGATTGGTACGCACGTGACATCGCCAGATATCACCAAGTACAATCGTTTGCCAAAATGGCTCAGGATCATCAGGTGCAAATTCAGGCTGTGCTGGCATAACGGCGGGCAAGCTGGTCACTTGTACCTCTAATTGCTTGCCATAGTGTGCCATAACAATACCGTCCATTAAGCTGTCATCAATGCTGTCTTGACTTGCCAGCTGTTGCTTGTCGATACGACGAATCTGTTGTTTTGTCAGCTTGCGTTGCCGAATCAATGCCATGGGTTTGCGACCTATTATAAAAATATTGCTAAGTGTAGCGTGAAAATTTGCTAACATACAGCCTAAAGCGCAAGCAGCAGATAGTGGTTTTGTAACGCTTTAACTGTTAAGAACTTATAAATTATACCTGACTCTCAACTTAGCATGAACTATCGTAGGCTGGGTTTTTAACCTAGCATTTTGGCTTTGCAAAATCTCAAAGCTGGGTTACAAACCCAGCCTACCTCAAAAAAGCTGAATAGTTGAGAATGGGATAAATTATCATAAAACTTATTGATCATAGGAAACTTTATGAGCACTGATGAGCATCCCAACAAGATTAAAATCAGAAATCAGGGCAAAAAAGGGCTGGTATGGATTGATTTAGAAATGACCGGACTCGATACTTTAAACGATGAGATTATCGAGATTGCTACTGTCGTTACCGATGAAGATTTAAACGTCCTTGCCGAAGGTCCCGTATTTGCTATCAAAGTCTCGGATCAAACCTTGAATAAAATGGATGATTGGAATACTAAGCAGCATAGGCAGTCAGGATTGGTTGACCGTGTACGCCGTAGTACGGTGACATTAGCAGAGGCCGAGGCCGAGACCATTAAGTTTTTAAACAAGTGGGTCGATAGCGGTAAGTCGCCAATGTGTGGTAACTCAATCTGCCAAGATCGCCGTTTTATGGCGCGCCAAATGCCAGAGCTTGAAAAATTCTTTCACTATCGTAATCTGGATGTGTCATCAATTAAAGAGCTATGCTTCCGCTGGCGTCCTGATATCTTAAAGAATTTTGAAAAAGGCGGCAGTCACTTAGCGCTAGATGATATTCGCGACTCTATTCGTGAGCTAAAGCATTATCGTCAGCATTTCTTTAAATTAATGCCTTAAAGTTAAATACGGTCAAATAGTCAAAAAAAGGGTCTGTTATTTTAACAGACCCTTTTTTAGCGTAAATGAGAGACGTTCAAATAGATATCATAAAATTAGCAATTTAAATTCGAATAATCCAAATTCGGCATTATTATCAGAATTGTCATCTGCTGTTACTGCGCCAATCACCGCACTAACTTTTGGCTGGCGTGTATCGCCATCTAACAGTCGCCAATCACCAAGTACGTAGCGTTTTTTATTACTGTTCACTTGATGAGTGTCTGGGCGATGGGTATGACCATGTAATAACGCATCAT
>JARIAA010000145.1 GCA_029264635.1 Psychrobacter sp.
ATGGTGCAGTCATAACCAATATCAAGTAGGGCGTCTTGGAGCTGACGGGAGTTACCTTCAGAGGCTTGCAGTCCGACCAATACGCGACCTTCAGCAGCACCATGATTGCGATAATGGAAAAGCGTAATATTAAAATCGTCACCCAGTTTTTCTAAAAAAGTCAATAGAGCGCCGGGACGTTCTGGGAAAACGACTTTTAATAATTGCTCGTTTTCGACGTGTGCATGCCCCCCAATCAAATGACGGATATGGGATTTTGCAATGTCGTCATCGGTTAAATCGTATGCCTCATAGCCGTCAGCTGCCAATTGGTTACTAATGGTTTGACGCTCTTTTTCGCCTTCTTTTAGCGCGATACCGACGAAGATTGCCGCAGGCTCCATTGAGTCTGGAGACTTTTTGCTGTCGGCGCGGTAGTTAAACTCTGTGATGTTACGTCCATGCAAGCTGCGACAGAAGTTCAAGAACGCTCCCGTTTGTTCAGGAATCGTCACCCCAAAGATGGCTTCTTTTTTCTCACCAATCTCCGTACGCTCAGCGATATAACGTAGACGATCAAAATTCATGTTGGCACCGCAAATGATACCGACGCAGTTTTTGCCTTGTAGATTATTAGCTTCGATATATTTTTTCATACCAGCGACCGACAGTGCGCCAGCAGGTTCAACGATACTACGGTTTTCTTCAAAGATATCTTTGATGGCAGCGCAGACCTCATCATTGCTACACGTGACGACATCAGGCTCAACCACAGGGCCTGAATGATCGCCTTTTTGCATACGTACGACATCAAAAGGTAGCTTGCCAATTTGGGCAACTGCCACCCCATCGACAAAGAGTCCAACCTGCTCAAGCTTGACGCGTTCACAAGCGTCAAGCGCTGCTTTTAAACTTGCGGATTCAGCGGCTTCTACAGCGATGACTTTGACATGCGGGGCCACTTCACCCAAGAATGCCGCGACACCAGAGATGAGGCCACCACCGCCGACTGCAACGAACACATAATCCATATTACGCCACTGTTGGGTCAGCTCAAGTCCAATGGTGCCTTGACCTGCGATAACCAGTTCATCGTCGTAAGGTGGGATGAAGGTTAAGCCTTCGCTCTCAGCACGATTGATTGCATAACGGTTGGCTTCATCGAAGCTATCACCATACAAGTCGACATTACCGCCAAGCGCTCTGACGGCATCCACTTTGATATCAGGTGTCGTTGTTGGCATGACAATAATATTATTCAATGCAAGCTTACGGGCTGAGTAGGCAACGCCTTGCGCGTGGTTGCCTGCTGAGGCACAAATCACGCCGCGCGCTTTTTGATCATCATTCAATTGACTAATGCGGTTATAAGCGCCGCGTAATTTAAAGGATTTAACAGGCTGCAAATCTTCGCGTTTAAGTCGAATATCATTGGTAAAGCGCTGGGTCAACTTGGGTGCAGTCTCAAGTGGCGTTTGAATAGCAACGTCATAGACAGTGGCTTGTAAGATGGCTCGTACCCAATGTGACAGCATAATGATCCTTAAACAGGTGGTAGATGATGACAAAATGAAATTGATTAGCCTATGCTGATTTTAACTATCTTGCAAGACACAATTGCAAGTTTTGCCTAGAATTTCATGTTTTGATCAATATGAATATGAACCTAAGTATGAAAGATTGGGTGATGATAAGTAATGCTCCTTAATCATGTTTAAATGAGAGAGAGTATTACGCTAACATCCATTAAAGTCATCGGTTATAATAGCCGCGCATTTTGATATTTTCTCACGTTGCCAAGGATTTATGATGAGCGATCAGCACGCACAAAAACAAGCCGCAGCCAAAGCGGCGCTAAGCTATATCGAGGACGATATGATACTCGGAGTAGGGACAGGCAGCACCGTTAACTGTTTGATCGAATTGTTGCCAACAGTTAGGCTTGCAGGCGCCGTTGCCAGCTCACAGGTCACAGAAGATAAGCTGCGCGCACTTGGTATTGAGATCGTCGATTTAAACTTCGCAGGTCAGCTTGATGTTTATATTGATGGCGCTGATGAGGTCAACGCGCAGTTGCAACTGATCAAAGGCGGCGGCGGCGCGCTCACGCGTGAAAAAATCGTCGCCGCCGCGTCTAATAAATTCATCTGCATGGTTGATGAGAGTAAAAGTGTCGAGATACTCGGACGCGAATTTCCAGTACCAATAGAGGTATTGCCGCAAGCTCGCTCGTACGTTGCGCGCCAGTTAGCTCGTCTGGGCGGCGAGCCCGTTTACCGTGAAGACTTTGTTACAGACTATGGCAATGTAATTTTAGATACTTATGATTTGGATGTGAGCAACCCAATAGCGCTTGAGCAGCAATTGAATAATATCGTCGGCGTGGTATGTAATGGGATATTTGCGGCTAATCAAGCGGATGTGTTGCTAAAAGCTGGTAGTGATGGAGTGACGATACTGAAACGTTAAATGGCTTTTAAACTGGTTATGCATCTTTGATCGAAAACTAAAAAGGCAGAACACTATAAATATGATCTGCCTTTTTTATGGGTCATGTTTTATATATAGGTTGATTATTTACGCAGGTAGCTTAATCTTGTCTTTTAATAAAAATTCCATCAAAGCTTTTTGTGCATGTAATCGATTTTCCGCTTCATCCCACACGACAGAGCGTGGATCATCCAGCATATCATAAGAGATTTCTTCGCCGCGATGGGCAGGCAGACAGTGCATAAACACGACGTCTGGATCCGCTTTATCTAATAGGGACGGTGTTACTTGATAAGGGGCAAAGCGGCGCGCGCGCGTATTTTGCTCTGATTCTTGTCCCATACTCGCCCACACATCGGTGACAATAAGGTTAGCGTCTTTAGCAGCGTCTTGGACGTTTTCGACCAGGCTGACGCAATGGGAGAAGCGCTCCATCAGTTTTGGGTCGGGCTCAAAACCATAGGGAGCGGCTACACGTAGCTCAAAACCAAACTGATTGGCCGCTTGCATAAATGAGGAGCACATATTGTTGCCATCACCGACCCAAGTTACGATTTTGTTTTCGATACTACCACGATGCTCATAGTAAGTTTGCATATCAGCAAGTAGCTGGCAGGGGTGGAATTCATCCGTTAAAGCGTTAATGATAGGCACACTAGAGTATTTAGCAAAGGTCTCAACTTTTTCATGCCCAAAGGTACGAATCATAATGATGTCGACCATGCTGGAGATAACGCGTGCTGAATCCTCTAATGGCTCGCCCCGACCAAGCTGGGTGTCATTGGGTGATAAAAAAATTGCACTACCACCAAACTGACCCATACCCGTCTCAAAAGAGATGCGCGTACGCGTTGATGACTTCTCAAAAATCATACCGAGCGTGCGACCAACAAAGGGCTGATAGATCTCGCCTGCGTGCTGCATCTGACGCAGTTCGCTCGCCCGTTTGATTAAGTTTTCTAGTTCTTGTTTGGTTAAATCAGATAAGGTTAAAAAATGGCGCAAACTCATAGCAATCCTAGCAGTCGATCACAGTCAATGAAAGGTTATCAGCCGTCAAAGCGACAGGCAACTGCCGAGGCCGTAGTGACAACAAACTTTTAGTATAGCGTAATTACTTTTAATGTAAACGCCAATTTTTGGTAACCGAAGTCAAAATGATGACTGATTCAGGCAAGCTATTAAATTCATACACGCTTGGGGCGAGCGCTTAAGCGACATAGTAATTCATAGCCAATGGTGCCTGCATGACTGGCGACTTCATCAACGTGCGGCGTCGCGCCCCACAGGACAACTTTACTATCAAGCGCAATATCTGAAGGAGCGGCGCTCAAGTCAATGACAATCATATCCATAGCGACTCGCCCGCGAATAGGGCATAGATAGCTGATGTCCGTTTTAGCATCGATAACGCAAACGTAAGCATCCTCACTGATGACGCGCGGATAACCATCACCGTAACCGATGCTAACGAGAGCGGTTCTCGTATCTTGCTGCGCCGTCCAGCGGCTACCGTAGCCAACTGCCTCCCCAGCATTAACCAGTTGCATCGCCATAATATGGGCACTAAATTCCATCACAGGCTGTAGGCTTAAGTCGTCAGCAGATTGATTAATGACAGGTGAGCTACCATATAACATAATACCTGGACGAACCCAGTCATAATGGTTGTCAGGGAAATTTACTATTCCTGCTGAATTACATAA
>JARIAA010000168.1 GCA_029264635.1 Psychrobacter sp.
GGACTTTTTAACCAAATCAGGATTGGGCGCTAGTATCAAGGCAACGGTAGCGGCTGAATCGGTAGCAGGCGCTACTATGTACGATAGTGTACCAGTATCAGAACCTACGCCAAGCAGCCGTACCGACCATGTTACTAGTAAAGTAACAGTAACGCCTGCTGCCATACCCACGCGTAAGGTTGAGCCAAGTTTCGCTTGGAATGACGCAAGTACGGTTAATGAGTTATTGGCGACTGAAGCAGAAAAAGCGCCATACGTGCCAACATCTACTACAGATCATGTGATATCTGCGCCAGTAGAGACTCAGGTAGGGTTTGAGCAAAACGTAGAAGACGACGAAACAAATATGATCGTTACGGATGAGCCAGTACCTGATTTAGAGACGTTAGCGAAGAGTTGGATAACCGAGAATGAATCTGTCAAAACCGCGCCTTCGTTTGACAATGATACTAATGATATCCGCTCTTCTTATACCATTACCAATGAAGATAAGGACTCGATAAATGACGCGAAGATGGCCTCTCATAGCGCTCCAATCATTGAAGCGCAGCCTGACCTTGTAGACGCCGTCACACAAAATATCAAAATGACGGGTGACGTGGTTAAAAGAAAGCTAAACGTACAAGCGCCTGTTGTACCAGCAGATATGACACCGACCAATACGCCACCTGCCAATCCAAAAGCGGCACCAACGACAGAGATAGCCAGTCCAAGTATGGATGCTGATCCGATGTCAGCAACCAAACCAATCGTTCGCTTTGCAGTGCCAGAGGGCGATAGCAGCAACCATATCACAGATATGATGCCAGATGATGACAGCCGCTTTGATGATTTAGAGGCGATGCCAGATATTCATGATGATGAGGCCTTTGTTAAACGCTCACGAGCCATGCAAACGGCTAAGTATCGGGATAATTTAACCCCTATTCCAGCGCTATCGATTCTTGATAAACCTGACCCTAATCACAAGCCAAGCTATACCGTTGCTGAGCTTGAGCAATTATCAGAACTCTTAGAGATTAATCTACAAGAGTTCAATGTCAAGGCAAGTGTGGTTAATGCCATTCCAGGGCCTGTGGTCACCCGTTTTGAAGTTGAGCTGGCTGCTGGCGTAAAAGCCAGTAAGGTAACAGGTATCTCACGTGATCTAGCGCGTTCGTTATCGATGGCGTCTTTGCGGGTGGTCGAGGTCATTCCAGGTAAGCCTTATATCGGTATTGAGGTCCCCAATAAACAGCGCGAGATGGTGCGCTTGATTGAGCTGCTCAATACCGAAAAATTCAAAGACCCTAAAGCGCAAATCAGCATGGCGATGGGTAAAGACATCGGTGGCAATCCTATTATCACTGACCTTGCACGCGCGCCGCATATGCTCGTTGCAGGCACGACAGGCTCTGGTAAATCAGTATTGGTGAATTCAATGCTGTTATCTATGTTACTTAAATATACGCCGAATGAGCTGCGCCTTATTTTGATCGATCCAAAGCAGCTTGAGCTTGCCAACTACAACGATATTCCGCATCTGCTGACGCCAGTCGTCACTGATATGACAGAAGCGGCTAGTGCTTTGTCATGGTGTGTGGCGGAGATGGAGCGCCGCTACCAGTTGATGAGCTTACTAAAGGTGCGTAAACTTAACGAGTTTAACAAAAAAGTCATTGCTGCCGAAAAAGCGGGCAAGCCGATGCTTGATCCTTTATGGCGACCTAATGACAGCGTCAGTATCAGTCAAGCCCCTAAGCTCAAAACCTTACCCATGATCGTTATCGTCGCAGATGAGTTTGCTGATATGATCATGCAAGTGGGTAAGCAAGCAGAAGAGCTGATTACGCGCCTAGCACAAAAATCGCGAGCGGCTGGTATTCATTTGATGTTAGCAACTCAGCGCCCCTCGGTTGATGTGATTACAGGTTTGATTAAAGCCAATATTCCTGTGCGGGCTGCGCTACGTGTTAACTCAAAAGTCGACTCGCGGACTATTTTAGATAGTGGCGGTGCAGAAGACATGCTTGGTAATGGCGATATGCTGTTCTTGGGGCCAGGACAAATTGAGCCAGATCGCGTTCATGGTGCGTATGTCAGCGATGAAGAGGTCAATCGTGTCTGTGATGCATGGCGCGAGCGCGGCGCACCGGATTATATCGATAATATGGCAGGCAATTTTGAGTTATCGAGTCCTACTGGTAATGGCAACGCAGCTAGTGTTTCTGGTGAGGACGACGATCTTTATAATGAAGCAGTCGCTTTTATTATTGAGACCCGTAAAGTCTCTGCATCCAGTATTCAGCGCAAATTTAGTATCGGTTATAACCGCGCTGCGCGCATCGTCGATTCGATGGAGGAAGCAGGACTGGTCAGCTCGATGGGTAAAAGCGGTAAGCGTGAATTATTAATGTAGTACCTAAGCTTGTTTAAATACTAGCTTGTGTGAATAATAGCTTGATTGAATAATCAAAAGCGAGTGACGAAAGTGACTCGCTTTTTTAATTTTTTTCCATAAATAGAGTAGTGAACATAGCAGTACTGATAAGGTAGCTATTGGTTCTTTATTGAAACCGATATAATTAGGACGTGTTCAATTGTTCACTAATACAATCACTTTATAAGCAAGGATGCAAAAATGTTTAAAGAATATACTCAGTACGACGCATTAGGATTAGCAGGATTGGTAAATTCAGGGCAAGTCAGCGCCAAAGAGCTGTTAGATGCTGCGGTAAAGGAAGCCAATCGTCTCAACCCGAAACTCAATGCCATCATTCACCGCTTCGATGAGCGTGCTTATAATGCTGCGCAAGCAGGATTACCGAAAGGTACATTTACTGGCGTCCCTTATCTACTCAAAGACTTATCTTTCTATTTCGCTGATGAGCCATTAACGATGGGCAGCCGCAGTGTCAATATCGTGACCGATTACGACAGTGAAATTGTCAAACGTATGAAAGCCAGTGGCGTTAATACCTTTGGTAAGACCAATACTCCCGAGTTTGGGTTAATCATCACCACTGAGCCCAAAGCGCATGGTGCCACTCACAATCCATTTAAGAAAGGTTATAGCTCTGGTGGCTCATCGGGTGGTAGTGCAGCGGCAGTAGCAAGTGGCATTGTGCCGATGGCAGGTGCAGGCGATGGTGGCGGCTCGATACGCTTTCCTGCGGCATGGTGCGGCGTATTTGGCCTCAAACCCAGCCGTGGCCGCAATCCCATTGGTCCAGAATTTGGCGAAGGTTGGGAGGGCGCTATCGCCGATCACGTCATCACGCGTACAGTGCGCGATAGTGCAGCGATGCTGGATGCGACGAGTGGCGCTGAGGTTGGCGCGCCTTATGTCATTGCCCCGCCTGATGGGACGTTTCTACAAGCTGCAATGCGTGCACCTCGTTCGCTGACGATTGCTTTACATCGGCAGCCGCTCATTGCCAATACAGTAGTGGATAAAGAGGTGTTGGCGGTCCTTGAGACAACGGCCAAGCAATTAGAGGCAATGGGTCATCGCGTTGTGCCAGCTGAGCCAAATATCAATATTGAAAAGTTTTGGCATGATTTTATAGTGATAGTTTGTGCTCATACGGCTTTTACTATTGATAATGTTGAGCGCTGCCATGGCAAACAGCATGTACAGAATCTCGAGCCGCAAACTTATAATATGGCGATGCTTGGGCGCTCATTATCGGCGGTAGATCTGGTACATGCCAAACATGGCTGGCATCATAGCCAATATCAGACAGGTAAGCTGCTTGAGCAATATGACATGATTTTGTGTCCAACCGTGCCGACGGCAGCAGTGAAGCACGGAGTCTTGCCACCGGGCCGAGTGGAAGAGACGTTAATGGACATCTCAGGCTTATTAAGTAAAGGCATCAACATGGGTAAGTATACTTTTAGCTCAGGGATGATCGAAAAGCTCAGCCACCCTGTATTGAGTAAGATGGCGTTTACTTTGTTAGGCAATGTCACAGGCTTACCTGCCATGTCTTTACCACTCGGTATGAGTAAAAAAGGCTTGCCAATTGGGATGCAACTGATCGGTCGTATGAATGACGAGGCGACGCTCTTAAGCCTAGCAGGAGAGATTGAGCGTGCGGGCTTATTTACGAAGCCCGCTTTTGCAAAATAGCTATCGCTTTGATAAGGGATAGCTAAAATCGGTTTAGTAAGCGCACTTTAGTCGAAACGGTAGATATCCATTCCAAGACTATGGTGCGCCATGCTTTCATGGATGACAGAGACACGTTGACCTGTTCCTAAAGCAAAAAATAACGGTAATAAATGCTCATCACTTGGATGAACATTTTTATAGTCAGGATACTGCTGCCAATCTAATGCGGACGGGATGTCCGTTTTTAATTGTTGTAGTAGCCATAACTTAAAGTCCTTAGCAGCAGGGTCAATGCTGTCGGCTTGCCAACGCAATGCTTGCAGATTATGCGTAATGTTCCCTGAGCCGATGACGAGAATCTGCTGCTTGCGCAAATGAGCAAGCTGCGCACCTAACTGATAAAGAGACACGCTGTCATAATGCTTCGGTAACGATATTTGTACGATAGGGACATCTGCTTTTGGATATAAGTGTTTGAGCGGCGACCAGACTCCATGATCACAGACTCGCATCGGATTGACACTACACGTAATACCGCGCGCCGTCAGCTGCTGCGCTAGTGATTCAGCAAGCTCAGCGTGACCTGAGGCAGGATACTGCAATTCGTGCAATTGAGAGTCGAACCCCGAAAAGTCGTGCCAGGTTTTAGGTTTGGGATTACTGCTAATCTCAAGCTTGGCAGATAACCAGTGCGCCGACATAATAATAATCGCGCGAGGTTTGGGTAGGTTTTGTCCTATCCGTGCTAGCGCATTGGTGGTTGCAGACTGCTCGATAGCCAGCGTCGGTGCACCGTGAGAGATAAATAGTGCAGGCAATCTTGCTGCATTTTTTAATCCAGCAGGCGCGTCTACCCAAGCTACGGCAGCACTAATTGGCTGGATAGCTTTAGGATGATAGTAGGGGTGATGAGACGAGATGGGTTTAGCAAATTTCGAATAGTTCATGTACCGTTTATTAGGGCGTACGTCAGTTTTTCAATCTATTGTGCCAGCGATATTTTATCAGACGTGAGTTTGTACTATTTTGCCCAACACTCACTAGTTACCGCGGTGATAAGGATGGTTATGATTAATACTCATCGCCCGATACAGCTGCTCCATCAATACCACACGTACTAAAGGGTGCGGCAACGTCAGCGCTGACAATGACCATGTCATATCCGCCTTTGCTAGCACTTCTTGTGAGACACCATCTGCACCGCCGATGACCAGTGCGATATCATCGCCTTGCTGCATGGCATCCGCCAATTTTTCTGCCAGACCTTCCGTCGATAGCATTTTACCTCTGACATCTAGTACCCATAGCTGCTCGCGTGCAGATGTAGCATGCGCCGCTAAGATTGCCTGACCTTCTTGCTCGCGATACTGTGCTAAATTGGCATCAGAGGGGTTTTTGGCACGTTTCGCTGCCGCAAGCTCAACGATTTCGGTGCTAAGCATCGGCTGTATACGTTTATAATATTCATTAAAACCGCTTTGTATCCAAGTAGGCATTTTATTACCAATGGTTAATAGTCGTGCTTTCATCGCCACTTGTTCCTTATTGTTTATGATCGGTACCGCTTATCCGTTGCTACACCTGTACTAGATTGGTTCGTCATTCTCTAATCGGTTAATGGTAACAGGGTCTCAGAGATGGTATCAGAACTTTGATTTGCACTGTCTTTGGTAATGATAGTTAGCTTGGCATCAGACTCAAAAACAATGGCTTCAATCTCACTTAAGCTATTAATGCCCTCAGTACGCATCGCGCATTCAAGCTCCTGACGCGTCAGACGCTCAGCACGCATGGCCTCTAGCAAATACTGGCCTTGATAAAAAACAATGCGCGGCTCAGATAACAGCACGCTACTAAATTGCGGTGAAATAGAGGCGTATTTGGTCACTAAAAACTGTAGTAAATACAATGTTATAATAGATGCGCTACCTTCGATAAACGGGATGGATTCGAGTAAAATGGTACTGGCGCCTAAGGAGCCAATCATTACGGTGACAATCCAGTCAAAGTTATTGAGCTGGGAGGTGGAGCGTTTACCAGAGGCTTTGGTGATTAAAACAATCAAAACATATATCATAACCGCTGTGAGGACAATGCGTCCAAGCTTGTCTAAGTTATCAAAAAAGAGCATGTCCATCGTACTGTCTCCTATCCATGCTACAAAGTGATGTAAAATTTAGGTTGGTATTCAAATGCAAACTCATTGAAACCAGCGTAACGGAATTTAATCCGTAATAATGCAAAAACTTTGTAGTACGTTGTATAGTCAATCCCAAATAAAATTACTATCAGCAGCACTGAGCTGTCACACTTTTAAAGTGACTCAACCATAGATAGTAGTATGTACTCAGAGCGTTTTACGCTCAGGGTCAAGTAGGCGATTTATCAGCAAAATACTTAGGCGCGCGCTCACCAAAGTGAGTACCAATATCATAACCAGTGCAGAAAGCAGAGGCAAAGGCTGCTGCGCGGTCATCTCAAGCAGTACCTCACGGCTTACCGCATCAAACAAAAAGAACCAGATGCCCAAGAAATAAATGGCCGTGAGCAGCCATACCACAGCCACCCCGCTAAACATTAAGCGATTAATCTCCTCTCTAGCCAATGCCCGCTTTTGATGCTTAATAAATTTACTCACGGCAGTATAAGCGCCAACGATGATAGAGAGCACCGTGACCAGCTGTGAGTTAAGAGCAACTTGGGTTTGGATGATCATGAGTATCGTGCTGGCAAGAATATAGCCAACCGCAAAAAAACTGATGTATGGGGTCAGCTTAGGTTGTCCTAACGTAGGGCTTTGCAGGGGGCTAGTACGTTTTAACAGCGTATTAGATTTGCTCAAACGGGCTTTTTTGCGTGACATAAGCTGACCTTTATAAAGGTAGAAACGGGATATTGGTTAAAAGGTAAATAAAAAATATCAATGCTGAAAATATCAGTGCTGCGCCGTCCAGTCTAGCATAGTGTCTAATACCAGCCTGGCAGTATAAGCATTTAGAGCGTGATCCGTATTAATGATCCCAACAACGACATAGTCCTGTCCAGATGCTCCTTTTACGTAACCTGCCATCGACGTGACATTATTTAAGGTGCCTGTTTTTATCCACGAACGGCCAATGGCTGCCGACTTAGGTAAACGGTCGCTATGGGCGCTAATCGTACCACTGACACCTGCAATACCTAACGAGTTGGCGTAGGCATCAAAGCTTGGGTGTTGATAAGCATAAGTTAATAATTCGCTTAAGTTAGCAGCACTGATAGTACAGTCGCGGCAGAGTCCTGATCCGTTGGTGAGCTTGGGCGGCGGTGTTGTCAGATTGGTTTGCCACCACTGGTTAATCGTCTGTAAGGCAGCAGGGTAGTCTGTAGTAGCAGGCTTACCAAATTGGTATAAGCTGCTTATCTTGTTGTCTATCGTTTTATTATCAGCTATTTTGATGCTATTGGTTTTGTTATAAGCTCCTATTGATAACGCTACTTGTTCGGTCATGACATTGTTAGAAAAGTGATTAATATCATAAATTTGCTGAGTTAAATTCAATGATGGGTAGCTGACGATGGGTAAGGGAGACATAGGATAAGCGGCCAAGCCGCGTGGCGATTTTGTGTTTTTTGTCCCCTCGTTTTTCTTCATATGATAAGGAGACTCTTGCGTGATGACATCGCCGCTCAGTGTATTGCCCAGCGCTTGCCATTTGGCAGCGATGACGCGTGCAGCAAAGTCTTTGGCGTCAGGATAGGCAATATAAAAAGCATGCTCCCCGCAGCTCTCTGGTAAATTGGCATTTAGCGTTAATTGTGTCGGCTGCCACTGCGGCTCTAAGCTATAACGGGCTTGCCCACAGGCGACTGGACGCGTGTTTATCTTATTGGGCAGTTGATAGTTTGCCAGTTGTTGTGTGTAGGTCAGGCGGGCTTGTCCGTTGGCTAATGGATAGCTTTGAATACCGATGGTGCTAAAGTTCACCAAAAACCCATCGGGACTTGCGTTATAAGGGCGCAGTGGTGAGTTGTCAAAAGCCCCAGGATCTTTATTAACCTGACTAAAAACTGCACTGTCGATAATGATATCACCGTCAATATGGCGAATACCGGTGGATTTTACTTGGTAGAGTAGCTGCTGCAAACGCTCGTGAGTCATTTTTGGATCGCCGCTTCCTTGAATAATCAAGTCGCCGTACAAACGATCACCAACAATGACTCCCGTATGATAGACGCGCGTATGCCAGACAAAGTCAGCGCCAAGAGTATCCAAAGCAATAAAGCTTGGCACAAGCTTCATGGTGCTGGCAGGCGTGCGAGCGATATCGGGTTGATGGCTCAATAAAGGCGAGAAAGAGAGGGTGATAGAGGCAGTGTCGGTTGCATGGTTGCCAATGAACGCAGCCGTTGAGGGTTTGTCTGGTAGTATCGTGGGGATACTCTCCAAGCTTTGATAAGTATAAGGATCGTCAGTATAAGCGCGCATCTGCCTTTCGCGCTGTTTGATTGTCCGCTTCTCAACCGTCGTCAATGTGATCTGCTGGCTGACCTCGTTATAAACGTTATTATTAGTTTGCGGTGTATTTTGATGAGCGCTACTGGTGTCAGAGGTAGTAGTCGCAAGCTTATTTTGAGTGCCAAGCTTGGGCTCATTATGAGCGCTGTTGCTGCTATCAATTACTTGAACGGGAGCTGGCAAGCGGCTGGCAGTTTTATCACCTACGGGTGTGATGACCATGCTAATATCTGCCGCTGTCAAATCCGCTCGCGCTAGGGCAATTTGGATGGCTTCTGGCAGGGCAGCGTGTGCATAAAGTGGCGATACCATGACCGTCGTCAACAAAACGCGTGCTGATAAGCGTTGACTCGATCGGTTAAATAGTCGCAAATAAGTATGAAAAGGTTTTAATTTGTCAGTACTGGTACAGGAAGTATAACGTTTGGCAGTGAGTCGCATGAGCAGTCTATTATCAGGTGGCAAAGACCGCGTATAGTAACATGAGTTGCTGTTTTCGCGTAGAGGTAGCGCGCTGTGAAAACTTTCAAAAGGAGGCAATTCTTATGAGGTTTGTCTACTCACCATTATCGGACATGTAAAAACGCCATCGCCGTCATGACCGCATCGTTATAAGCATCGTGAGTACCAAGCTCAGGGATATTATAGTGCGCCAAGATACTGGTCAAGTGCTGCGACTGATTAAATAGCCCTTGCGTTTGCCCACTCATACGCCGACTGTATAAATGCCGTATATCGATAATTTTATTGGGCAAAGTCGTACCCATATAGCGCTTGACTAAGGGATTTAAAAACCCTGTATCTATTTGCGTACAAAAACCGACGATTGGCCGATTGTCAATAAACGGCAGTAATAATGCGAGCATCTCCTCATAGCTCATCCCGTGCTCAACATCCGCTGTGCGCAGTCCGTGAATCACAATAGTATCGCGATCAGGCATCACAGGCGGTTTGCACACCAGATGCATGCCACTACCTGTATCAATAGTATTGCCATTGATGTGAATCGCTGCGACAGACAATAAATGATGCTTTTTTGGATTCAATCCCGTCATTTCACAGTCAATCGCAACCCATTGTTCAGCCAACGGTTTGCTAAACATCGATACCAGCTCTGGACGCTGCAATTTCGATTTTTGCCACGTAGAGGATAACTGCTTAAGCCAACTCATCTCAATTTATCATCCCTCTGTGATATAGTCCGTACAAAATAAGAGAGCCATATATTTTATCTAGATGCAAGGCAGATAAAAATTCGCTTGCTTGCTATAGATAGCCGACAGAGGGTGTAAAATTTCTATCCGCCTTGCCATAACATTTTTAAAGTGAATTGCCTATATCTCTAATTGATAATGCTGCCGAAGCTGGTTCTTAAAGCTTTTTACCACTGCCAGACACTCTTTTAATAGATCACGCTCAAGCGCTGATAAGGTCGTTGGGTCTACCTGTCTTGCACTTTTATCATCAGTAGATAGGGCAACTGATAAACGCTGCGCCATAAAAAATTCTAACGCCTCTGATAAGGTATCAGCGCGCTCTTGCGTTAAAGCACGCGCTTGGACCAAGCCCTTTAAACGATTTTTGGTGCTGGGCACGGCTAAAACATCATTTTCTAACGCCATGGCGCGAATACCATGCACTAGTGGAAAAATACCTGCCTTTTTAAGGTCAATATCAGGCAAGCTAGATTTACCGCCTAGTAATGGCACAAACTTTTGCCACCACTGATTGATATCACCGAACTGTAGGGCAGCCTTTGCAAATTGGCGTACAAACATAGAGTCTGCATGACGATGAGCGATTTTTAGATGCTCACGTACCTGCATCAGGAGCGTCTCATCGCCGCAGACATATTCGCCATCAAGTATCGCGGACAGATAGATGCTGTGCATGGGGTCTGTATTTCTAAACCATAAGCTGATCTGGGTTTTAAACGATGTTAGCGGTTGTCGCCACATTGGATTGTTCATCATAATATTGCCATCGCACAGCGGATAGCCAAGGTTTGCTAAGTGGTTATTAAAGGTGTCAGCGAATTCTGCTAACTTCGGATGAGTAAAGCCATCACGTATGATAAGCGCATTGTCTTGATCGGTACGCATGATTTGCTCGCCGCGCCCCTCTGAGCCCATTACGATAAGACAGGTATTTGCCATAACCTCATCAGGTACGATCAGTTGCCAAAGCTTGGTAAAGACCTGCGCGTTAAGGGTTTGTACCATGCGGCTAACAATACCAATTTTGACCCCGTTTTGATGCTGCGCGCGGATATAACGACCAATGAGCTCGACGGCGGTATTTAGACTGCTCAAGTCGGTTGCTTGCTCAATTTGAATACTAATGAGCTGCGAGTGGTGCCCCAAATAAGCCAACACATCGCTTTGTCCTAGTATGCCGATGACCTGTCCCTTATGGTCGATGACAGGTAAGCGATGAATACGATAGCGCGTCATGGTCATTAACGCATCGCCAATCTCATGATCAGCATCAATAGTGCGCAGATGAAAGCTGGCAAAATCTTGGCAAGAAGTAGTCGCGGGGTCTTGTTGTTCACTGACCGCGCGGCAAATATCGGCATCCGTCAAGATGCCAAGTTTACAGTCTAAATAGCGTGTGTGATTATGGTTATCGTCATTCTCAAAGCCATCGTTCAAGTCGCCTTCAGTCTGCGAGGCGGGGTTTGAGAAAGCCGCGGTTGGACGTACCAGCACATGCTTAAGTCCAGCTTCGGTCATTGTCCGTGCTGCCTGATATAGGGTGCTATTTGCATCAATAATGTGGACAGGCAATAAAGTCACATCGGTAACGGGTTGCAACATGATTTGCTGCACTTCTTGCTGCGCGGTATAACCGTTTGCGACGACGCCTACTGCTTGGTTTTGGGTACTGCGACGCTGCTGTAGCGCCTTTAACCGTTCAGGCAGTTTATCAGAGAGAAGCTGACGTACCAGATGGTTTTGAGCGCTGATCTTATCGATAGCCGCGCCATCAACCTGTAACAATAACGTATCTTCAACAGCCGTATAGTGATAAAAATCGTTGTTTGGCGCTTCAGGTGTGCGGCGACTATCAAACCAGTCATTACTGTTTAGTTGTTCGGAGTGGTTGCTGCCTAGGTAAGAAGTGACAAAGGCTCCGTCAAGCTTTTGTTCTACTTGCCCTTTTAATACCACAAAAAAATTATTTAAATCATTAGCAGATAGTGATTCATTGGCAGCAAGGTAGCGGACTTGGGTGTTTTTTTTAAGGCTCTGACGTTCAGCAAGACGCAACACGTCAAAGGGAGGCTGGGTAAAATCAAGATGGGGCATGGCATCATCCTTGATAGCGCATTATAGTTTTTGTACTTTTTTGTTTTAGGACTGGCTTACTAAATCAGCAGTAGTGATGGTCAAGAAAACCATAATAAAATGATATCGTTTTACTATAGCACTATTTTGTCCGCATAACATTGTTATTAGTAAGGATATATTGACCTCAAAATTTTCAAGTTTTATTCTTTAATGTTCAGCCTCTTAATTCATCATTTACTCGTTTGACTGGTTTCGTTAGTAAGTCACGGATACGCTCAATGGCGTCTCGGCTCTCTGCAACGCTTGCAACCAGCGCGATACGGACATAACCTTGACCAGGATTATCGCCATTAACGTCGCGCGATAAATAACGTCCTGCTAATGCATGGATATTGGCTTGCTCATATAAGGCTTTGACGAAGACTTCATCATCATGATCGAATTGTTCAGGAACTTTTATCCAAAAGTAAAAGCCTGCCTCGGGCATACGCAAATCTAACAGCTCACCTAATTCTGCCATCCACAGCGCAAATTTTTCTTGATATAGCGCTCGATTATGAGCGACATGCTTCTCATCTTGCCAAGCGGCAATCGATGCCAATTGGTGCGGTATCGGCATCGCACAGCCTTGATAAGTACGATATTGTAGATAAGATTTTAAAATAGCTTTATCCCCTGCGATAAAACCTGAGCGCAGACCGGGTAGGTTGGAGCGTTTAGATAGCGAATGGAACACGACGCAGTTTGTAAAGTCGTGACGTCCAAGCTCAGCACAGGCTTGCAGCAAGCCAATTGGGGCTTTGTCAAAATATAGCTCGCTATAACACTCATCGCTTGCAATGACAAAACCATACTGATCTGATAAGCGTAGCAAAAATTCCCAGTCATCTATCGTCATCACCGAACCTGTCGGATTGTTTGGACTACAGACAAATAACAGCTGCGTTCGTCTCCAAGTATCTTTAGGAACCGTGCGGTAATTACCTTTAAAGTTATTATCTAAAGTGCAGGGCACAAAATAGGGTAGCGCTTGCGCAAGTATCGTAGCCCCTTCGTAAATCTGATAAAAGGGATTTGGCATGACCACTATTGGCATAGTAGATTTGTTCTCAGTGTCCTTTTTAGCTAAGTTTTGATCTTGGCTGATAACAGCTTGTACAAAACTAAAAATCGCCTCACGAGTGCCCATGACAGGTAATACTTCGGTATGAGGGTCGACATGACTCAAAAAAAACCGTTTTTCAAGCCAATGCGCAATCGTTTGACGCAGCTCAAAGCTGCCATCAGTCGTCGGATAACGACATAATTTGTCTAAGTTTTCTCGTAATACGTCCAGCACAAAGGCAGGCGGTTCATGTTTTGGCTCGCCAATGCCAAGCTTAATTTCAACGTGGTCAGCAGCGGGCGTGCTATCGGCTAGCAAGGTTGCCATCTTAGCAAACGGATAAGGATGCAAATGCGTTAAGTTGTGATTCATAAGTTTGATAACTATAATAGACAGTTAATAATAAAATCATAAAGAAAAGTTACATTCAATTAGTTTAGCACTTCTCCTATTTTATTGTCCTTTTCTTATCACATTGGTTGTCATTCATTGGCAATTTTTTATGTAACTGCTCAATGATTCAGCTGTTTGTTTTATCACTATTATAAATAATAACGATGTAAGCAATGATTGCTGTATTCTTCGGTAGGTTATTGTCAGGACGATTGCTATGCTCAAAGCCCCTAAACCTTCTCACCTTAATGTTGGTGCCCTTAATACCAGTGCTGATACTGATAATAATCACAAGCACGGTGCTGGTTTTTATAAACAGCTTAGCCAGCGCGAGGCGCAGTGGTGGCAGGCGCGTCAGCGTCTTATTGCCTTAGAAGAGCGGCGGATATTTTGGTTTGGCGACAACAGCCTTATTATGTGGCTATTGTGGCAATTGGTCGGTTATGTGGTCGTGGCCATTATGCTCATGTTAGTCGGTAAACTGCTCAACATCTCTTTGCTACTATGGCATTATCTGATCGTCTTTGGTATTCAGACTTTATGGTTTGTAGCGATGTTCGCTTTTAGAGGACGCCTGGCAACTTATGTACAAAACAGCATTGATAACGCAGACTTTGCCCGTGAACAGGCACTAAATGAGATGTATATTTTAGCATCCGATAGCATTTTGCCTGAGATTCACGCCAGTGCGCCTATCTCTTTACAGGCCATTCATGAACGCTATCAGTCTCAGCTAAAGCTTGCAAGCTTGCAGCGGTTGTTGCAAAAAGAGGTTGATGCTGGACGATTGATTTTGAGCCAGTATCAGATAGAGGCAGAGATCTTACCTCCGGAGCTTGCCGATGACGAGCTGTCACCTCATGCCGATGAGATGATATATAAAAGCTTGGTTCAACTCTCCTAAATACCTATTTTTTAGACAAAAAAGTTATCTAACTTAGCTCATTTTTGACGTTTAATTATTGATAACTGCTATCCTTAGCTAAGAATGGCAGTTATCAGGATGTATAGTCGATACATTTTAAAAATGATATAGCGCTGCTGGAATGAATTTTACGCCGCCTCTGTGAAAGCAGCAAGCAAGAAAAATTTATACCAGTAGCGCACTTAAATCTATAACCGTTTTATTTTCAGTTGACTATATGCTAATACTGCGTGTCAATGCCGCTTGTAACGTTGCAAGCTTGTGTGCAGACAGCCGCGCGTCGTTTTTATCGCTAATATAAAACATATCTTCTGCACGCTCTCCTAAAGTCGTAATACGTGCAGCATGCACCTCAATACCTTGCTGCAAAAATACTTGGCCGACACGTGCCAGCAGTCCTGGTTGATCCAGCGTTTGCAGACTCATAATATGCTGAGCTGCGGCTTCATTGAATTCAAAATCAATGAGTGTTGGCACATCAAAGTGTCTGAGGTGACGCGGTATACGTTTTTGAGCAAGTTTGGGCGTGGCCGGATTTTTAAAGGCATCAATCAAGCGCCGCTTTAGCTCCTGCTGACTGTCTTCATCTCGTAGCAGTGTGCCGCTACGATCAAGTAGTACGTAAGAGTCCAAGGCAAAATCGCGGGTAGCAGTGATAATTCGGGCATCTAATACATCCAAATTCATCTGATCAAATACGGCCACTGTCACTGCAAATAAGTTGGCTTGATCTTGGGTATAAATAAAGACTTGTACCGCATCAAGGGCAAGCTCTCGATGCTCTCGTAATACGACTAGCGGTGCACTATTAGCATCAGAAGCATGACCAAGCGGAGGATGTTTTAAGATGGCTTCGGTATGCCATAGGATGTCTTCGGGAATCTCGCGCAAAAAATACTCATATCCTAAATCATCCCATAATCTAAGCACCTCATCACGATTCATATGCTGATTAGGTGCAAGCTCTAGCATGGCTAGTGCCTGTTTACGGGTGGCGCTGATCATATCTTGCCGATTGGTGGGCGCATCAATGTCTGCCCGCAAGATACGCCGTGTTTGAGAATATAATTGTTTCATCAAAGTCGCCCGCCAACTGTTCCAAAGCTGGGGATTGGTGGCGTTCATATCCGCCACTGTCAACACATATAAGTGATTGAGGTGAGTGACATTACCCACTAGATCAGCAAACAAGGTCACTACCTCAGGATCTGAGATGTCTTTTTTCTGCGCTGTCATGGACATCAGTAGATGATAGCGGGTCAGCCAACCAACCAGATGCGCATCGGCTTTACTCATGCCATGTGCCAAGCAAAACTCAATGGACTCCGTCTCTCCAAGCTGGCTATGATTGCCACCGCGACCTTTAGCGATATCATGGAACATCGCTGCTAGCACTAAGATCTCTTTACGCTCGATACGCTGAAAAATAGCGCTTACTAAAGGAAAATCCTCATAGAAGCGCTCATCAGTAAAACGATGTAGGATGCGAATCAAAAACAGCGTATGCGCATCGACGGTATAACGATGAAACAAATCATACTGCATCAGGCCTGTGACTTGGGCAAAGGAGGGAATATACTTGCCCAATACCCCATAGCGATTCATAGTTCGCAGACGATGAAACAGATAGTTTTGCTCTTTTAGGTTTTCTAAAAATAAGGCTTGATGCTCAGGGTTATAGCGGTAGGTTTGATCAATACCGCGCGCGGAAATTTTTAGAGCGCGTAAGGTACGGGTACGTACTTTTTTTATCCCGTATTGCCCCATGAGTAAAAACATCTCTAAAATCGCCTCAGGATGCTGAGAAAACACGCGATGATGAGAGATCGCAATTTGGTCACCGATACGATTAAAAAGCGCGTTTAATGGCCGCTTAGTAGGCTGCTCATCATCGGGCAGATGAGGCTCAATAATGGTCTCATAATAGTGATTGATCAGCATCTCAGACAGTGTCGATATTTGCATGGCACAGCGGTAGTAGTCGCGCATAAAGCGCTCAACGGCTGCATTAGGCTCGTCATCGGGCTGCGCTTCATAACCCATACGCTGAGCAATATCACGCTGATAATCAAACAATAATCTATTCTCGTTACGACCGGTCAGCTCGTGCAAATAATGGCGTATTTGCCACAGATAACCCTCAGCAAAGCTCAGCTCATCAAACTCTTTTTCGGTCAAAAACTCTTGTTGTACCAAGTCATAAAGTTTACTGACCCGAAAGTAGCGTTTGGTCACCCAGCCGACGACATGGATATCACGTAAGCCACCGGGCGCCGTTTTAATATTAGGCTCAAGGTTGTACTCAGTGGCATTATGCTGGATATAACGCGCCTTAACCTCATCGATTTTTACTTGATAAAAATCTCGCTGCGACCATAGTTTATTAACGACTTCATCAGGAATATGTTGTAGCGCCTCATTACCGATTAATAATCGCGCTTCTAGCAGTGTACTAGCCACTGTATGGTCTGTAGCGGCCTCCAAACAATCCTTGACACTACGCACTGATAGGGCAGGCTCTAGGCCAATATCCCATAGCATCGCTACCAAGTTATCAATTTTACTGCTGATATCCGACTTTATCTCATCAGGGGCTAATAACAAAATATCAATGTCTGAATATAACGACAGCTCTTTACGCCCATACCCACCTGTAGCGAACAGCGCCAAATTCGTTTTATCTAGCTCAAACCAGTTAAATAAAGACATCAGTAAGCTATCAATGGCGCAGGCACGTGCCGCCACCAACTGGCGAATATCTGCCCCGCATTCAAGTGAGCGGCTGATATCGGCATTAATCTGGGTCAGCCATTCGGGTATACCAAGCAGAGATTTTTCTGTCTCGGGCGGTACTGATGAGACAGTACCTAAGGCTAAAAAGCGCGGCAGTGGCGTAAGATTAATAGAGGCAGCATCGAATGTGAGCATGAGCATTATCCAATTCAAAGTTTGGCAGAGAGTTTGACGATAAAGATTGTGAAACGTAACAGGTCATTAAAAGTATAAAGGTAAAAAACCTGCAAGCCTAATACTCAGCGTGTATGCAGCGACTAATAGTGTTAAACAAATATGATTAATAGTGTAGCGCTGACGATAATCACCAAAAATAATCACCAAAAATAATCGCCCAAAAAAAAGACCGCCTAAGCGATCTTTTATACGGTTACTGAGTCAAGAAACTCAAGTCTTCTTCGGGGCGTGTGGTGAACACTTCACAGCCATTGTCCGTCACGACCATCGTATGTTCCCACTGAGCTGAGAGCTTACGATCTTTAGTAATCGCCGTCCACTCATCAGGTAGGATTTTGGTCTGCCACGTGCCTTGATTAATCATCGGCTCAATCGTAAAGGTCATACCCGTTTTTAGCTCAAAGCCTGTGCCTTTTTTGCCATAATGCATGACTTGGGGCTCATGGTGGAACTCATTACTGATACCGTGACCACAAAATTCACGTACGATACTAAAGCGCTCAGGCTCGACCACTTCTTGGATAGCCGCGCCGACGTCACCTAAGCGCGCGCCATCTTTCACAACGCTCATGCCTGCATAAAGCGCATCTTGCGCCACTTTGCAGATACGCTGCGCCATAATCGAGCCATTACCGACAATCCACATTTTTGAGGTATCGCCGTAATAGCCATCTTTAATGACGGTCACATCGATATTAATAATATCGCCATCTTTGAGCAGTTTGTTCTCAGTTGGAATACCATGGCACACCACATGATTGACCGAGGTACAGATTGATTTTGGGAAACCATTGTAGTTGAGGGGCGCTGGAATGGCCCCTTGCTCATTGACGATATAATCATGAGCAATTTGGTTCAGCGCTTCGGTACTGATACCGACTCTAACGTGCTCATCGAGCATTACCAAGACGTCGCTGGCAAGTTTACCTGCAACGCGCATTTTTTCTATGGCTTCAGGGGATTGGATAAGGGATTTTTTAGTCATCATTGTTATACTTATATTAGTCGTAGAATTAGTAAGGGGAAAATAGATTATGTAAATTATATCATATACATCATGGCGATGGTTTTATGCGAATCAAGGTCGGTTTTGATTTTATAAAAGTATTATTTCATTACTAACAGTCAAGTAACTTTTTTTGCCTATTTGGACACACGAATATACTAAGCGTGCAAAGAAATTAATTGAATAAGACAAAATATAAAAGTAATGTGAGTTTAATTGCTAAATGGATTAGCAATGGTTTTTGGCAGCTCTGCGATGGTTTGCATAAAATATGGGCCTATACAAAAACTACCGAACCCTAATGCTAATGGTAACAAGGATGTTGTTATGAAGCTCAATAATTTTTGCCTTGCAGCGGTGGTAACGCCACACAAATACTTACCGATATTAAGTGCGATTGGCACTGGTATGCTTTTAATGACTCTTCAAACGACTTCGGCTCAGGCCGCTGGACAGTATTATAACTGTGCCAATGCTACTGGGTGCGAAAAGATCGATAGCAAATATTTTACCTCAAGCCATACTGATACCAAATATCCAGTCGTTATGGCTCATGGTCTTGGCGGTTGGAACCAGCTGTTTGGTGCTATTGATTATTTTTATGGCATTCCTGATACTTTAATGCGCGGTGGTAGTGAGGTTTATGCTACTAAAACCTCCTCAGTAAACAACAGTGAAGTTCGCGGCGAGCAGTTACTCCAGCAGGTTAAAACTATAGCAGCTATCTCAGGTAGTCCAAAAGTCAATTTATTCGGTCATAGTCAAGGTGGGCTTGATATTCGCTACGTGGCAGCCGTTGCGCCAAAATACGTCGCCTCAGTAACCGCCGTTTCAAGCCCAGGGCAAGGGTCAAAAATGGCCGATTGGGTTATCGATCAAGTCGTTGAAGGCAGCGCCAAATCAGGTTATCCAGAAGGCGAGTTTAACGCCAGCTCAAAAGCGGTCATCGGTTTTTTTGATTTCGTCGGTGGTTTTATGGATGTTGGCTCAGGCATTCCTTTTTCTAAAGTACAGGAGCAAGACGGCTGGAAGTCAGTAAAAGGTCTATCTACTGATTATAGCGCTCAGTTTAATGCTAAATTCCCAGCAGCTATGCCGACCAGCTATTGTGGTCAGTCAGCTGATACTGAGGTAAACGGCATTAAGTACTATTCATTTAGCGGTGTGGGTCAAACTACTAATATCCTAGATCCTATTGATGCTGTACTGAGCTTAACAGCCTTGCCCTTTAAAAATGATTTGAATGATGGTTTGGTTTCAGCCTGTTCAAGCCGTCTAGGTTACGTGATTCGCGATAATTATAAGATGAACCATCTGGATTCAGTAAATCAATTATTAGGTCAAATTGCTTGGGGTCAACCCAATCCTAAGACCGTTTACCGTGATCAGGTTAACCGTTTGAAGAATGCAGGGATGTAGTCACTGAAATCTAGTGACTACCTGTATCGATCACCAAATGATAGACACAGGGTAGATCTGATAGATAGTTGCTATTACCAGTAGGGTCAACGGTGTTGGCCCTGTGCCATTTATACCTCATTGATTAAATAAGATGTTTACCTTATGTCAAACCATCGCCGCCGATTTTTTATCCCTATGGTTATTATCATCGTAGTTATCGCAACGATTGCCGTCATTATGTGGTTTAAACCCAATAAAGCTATCACTGAGACTATCCAAACAAGGCCTTTAAATAGTAAGAACGACTCAACACAGAAGCTGTCCCATATCGCTAATGGAATAAAGCCTGCTGCGCCAAGCCATACTCGCTTCACGACTGGATTAGAAAACCTGCCGCGCTCCTTACAAGGGACCGATGTGGATGGTGAAATTATTATCGATGAGAACCAAAAGCTTGTTGTAACCGAGGGGCTGCGACGCTTATTTGACTACTTTTTATCAGCGCTCGGTGAGGAGAATGAAGCGACTATATACGCACGCGTTAAGAGCTATATTCGTAGTCATACCCCAGAGCCTGCAGCCAGTCAGGCGATAACCATATTTAATGAATATATTGCCTATCTTAAGGCAATCCCTGACATACAAAAACGTTATGGCAATCTGCAATTGCAAGCGACACAAAACGGTGAGTTGGATCTAAATATGGCCGCTCAGCAAAAGCAAGACGTTGCTAAGCTACGCCAGCAGCATTTTGCTCAAGAGACCATTGCCGCGTTCTTTGGTGCAGAAGATGATTATGATGACTATAGTATTGCCATGATAACTATGCATAAAGATCCATTGTTGTCCGCTGAACAAAAAGCAGCGGCGCAGCAAGATTATATTAGCCGCATGCCAAACAATGCGACAAAAGCTAATATTCAACAACAAGCCAATTTAAGCGAGCTTATAACTCGTACTGAACAGCTAAAAGCTAAAGGCGCGACGCCTGATGAGCTGTATAATATACGCCGTGAATTGGTAGGCGCAGCAGCAGCAGGCAGGCTTGCGCAAGTAGATAAAGAAGATGCTAATTTTGATCAGCGCTTCAACCAATACCAAGCACAAAAACAGCAACTTCTGAGCCAAAGTGCTGGCAATACACAGATCCAAAGCCAGATAAACCAGCTTGAGCAGCAGCTATTTAGTGACACTGAGCGCAAACGTTTGGCCGGCTATGCGGCAATACAACAGCAAACGTCGCCATAAATATTCTTGAGTAACTACTGATTATACAAGAAAGAATGCTGATTAAAAAATAAACAAGCGAGCGTTAATAATGCAAAATACGCTCGATAACTGTGTTCAGTAAGATGCAGAATGAATAGAGCCTCTATAAAGTTGAACCAATTGTGCTCTAAGCATGTACGTAATCTGTCATGACAATTATCCGTTATTCATGCATAATAGGATGATTGTTTAGGACATTAAATAAAACCATACACTAAACCTTATAAAAACTGAGATCTTAAGTGAAAATTTTTGCTTGAGATCCTAAATTTATCTGTTATAGGAACTTCTATGAAAAATACGACTAAAGTGATGATGGCTGCAACCTTGGCAGTAGGTACTTTGGCGGCAGGTTGTCAAACTACGACGCCTAGTGTGACTGCGCCAGTCACTCAGCCAATTACGTCTGAGGCGTTACAAGCTCATAACTGGCAGCTTGTCGATGCCAAGCGTACAAATGGCGAAAAAGTAACTCAGCTATTTATCGATTCTGCCAAACCGTTGACACTAAACTTTATGAATGTTGACGGCAACAATCGTGTCGCCTTTATGAATACCTGTAACAATTTAGCTGCCGAATACAGTGTAGTGAATGGGGACGTAAAGCTAAATAACGTGTTAGCGACGATGATGGCATGCCCAGAGCCACAAGCAAGCTTTGATACGGCAACGATGGCAACAGTACAAGGCAAATACAGCATCAATAATAATGCAAACAATGTCCCCATCTTAAGTATCCGTAACGACAACAAAGTGGCTCATTTTAAGGCTGTCTCTAAATAAGTAATCATCAGGTATCTAAACAGTAGTTTAATTTTTTATCTTAGATTATGTTGTTTATTATAAAAAGAATGCCAAGTAATCTATGATCGTGGAACGCTTCACTATGTATGACGTGGTGAGGCGTTTTTTTGTGCAAAATAAACTATCCATAACGCCTTCATAACCTAATAATAAATATTTTTATTTAAAAATACGTTATATACTCAGCGCTTTTATAGGGTTTGTTAGTCGAACTTTACCCTGTTAACCACCGATCCTAACCAAACATTAACTGAGTACGTCTTTATGCCTATCCTTGTTATCCCTCAGTACTTATGTAATAAGCACGCCGCTCTCATTATCTTAGGTGCCACTTTGAGCATTCTCCTAACGGCTTGCAGTACATTGCCGACAAATACAGGCGTTCAAACTGCTACTAGCAGTACGGTTGTTAGCAATCCACTTACCGCTTCGATGCCTAAGATAGATCGTCAAGGTCATATCGCCTATGTAGAAGAGCAGGGCGCAGGATCTGCAAAAGTCTCAAGCCTGTATAGTATTCGTCCTGATGGTAGCGAGCGCACCCTTATTGATCAGCTAAGTGGTTATATTTATGCACCAGCATGGTCAGCTGATGGGCAGCTATTGGCTTATAGCAAACAAGAGATACGTCAAAACCCAAAGATTTATATTTATGATATGAGTCGTCGGATGCGTCATTTAGTCGTAGATGTTGAAGGCAGTAATTTGTCACCCTCATTCTCACCAGATGGGCAAAAGCTACTTTATAGCTCAACGGTCGGCGGTAACGCAGATATTTACGAGATACGCTTAGATAATGGCAATACCAAGCAGTTGACGACTCTGCCTAGTACTGAGGTGCAACCAAGCTATGCAAGTGATGGGCAAAGCTTTGTCTATACCAGTGATAAAAAAAGCGCTGGCCGTCCACGAATATATCGTTATGACTTTGCGACTCAAAGCTCCACTCAGATAACCACCAAAGATTATGCGGCCAGCCCTCAGATCAGCCTTGATGGTCAGCGCCTAGCCTATCTGAGTGGTCGGGAGGCTGCCCTTATGACTCTAGCCACTGGGCAGATTGTCAAACTTGCAGAGACGGGCCTTGATGAGCCTGCGCGCCTATCGCCCTCTGGACAATACGCGCTCTATCCGACACGCCACTCACGAGTAGATGGTCAAA
>JARIAA010000170.1 GCA_029264635.1 Psychrobacter sp.
GTAAGGGATGGGAATAACTAGTGAGCGACATGGTAAAAAATACCTTATTGTGGCTGGTGGTAATCGGCGTTTTGGTGCTGGTGTTTAGCGGCTTTGATCAATCGTCTGAGCCCGATAATCTTAACTATTCTGAATTTGTGACCGCAGTGTCAGAAAATCAGGTAGCCAGTGTTGAAATTGATGGCGAACAAATCATCGGTGAAAAGAAAAATGGCTCATCTTTTGAGACCATCAGGCCTGCTGTGTCTGATGATCAGCTGATGCCGTTACTGCGTGACAACCAAGTCGAAGTCCAAGGGACGGCACCCAAACGTCAAAGTGTATTAATGCAACTGCTGATAGCCAGTTTCCCAATTTTACTGATTATTGGTCTGTTTTTATTCTTTATGCGTAATATGCAAGGCGGTGCAGGTGGTAAGGGCGGCGGCCCAATGAGTTTTGGTAAATCAAAAGCCAAGATGTTAACTGAAGATCAAATCAAGGTGAACTTTGGAGACGTTGCTGGCTGTGAAGAAGCAAAAGAAGAAGTGGTTGAAGTCGTTGAGTTTCTGCGTGATCCTGATAAATTTACCAAACTTGGGGCAACGATTCCACGTGGTATCTTAATGGTAGGTCCTCCAGGTACAGGTAAAACGCTATTGGCAAGAGCAATTGCTGGTGAGGCGAAAGTACCATTCTTCTCGATTTCAGGTTCAGATTTCGTTGAGATGTTTGTCGGTGTCGGTGCCTCTCGTGTACGTGATATGTTTGAGCAGGCTAAGAAAAGCGCGCCTTGTATTATCTTTATTGATGAAATTGATGCAGTCGGTCGTCATCGTGGTTCTGGTATGGGTGGTGGTAATGACGATCGCGAGCAGACGCTAAACCAATTATTGGTTGAGATGGACGGTTTTGAAGGTAACGAGGGCGTTATTGTCATAGCAGCGACCAACCGTGCCGATGTACTGGATAAAGCACTATTACGTCCAGGTCGTTTTGACCGTCAGGTACAAGTTGGCTTGCCAGATATCAAAGGCCGTGAGCAAATTCTTAAAGTGCATCTACGTAAATTACAAAATACGATCGGTGTCGATGCAAATGCATTGGCGCGTGGTACTCCTGGATTTAGTGGTGCGCAGCTTGCCAACCTTGTCAACGAAGCAGCTTTATTTGCCGCGCGTCGTAACAAGCGTAGCGTTGATATGAACGACTTTGAAGACGCCAAAGACAAGTTGTATATGGGTCCTGAGCGTAAGTCAATGGTTATCCGCGAAGAAGAGCGCCGTGCAACCGCTTATCATGAGGCAGGTCATGCATTAGTTGCTGAATTACTACCAGGTACCGATCCTGTGCATAAAGTCACTATTATGCCGCGTGGTTTTGCCCTTGGGGTAACGTGGCAGTTGCCTGAGCATGATCAAACGAGTATGTATAAGTCTAAAATGCTGAGCGATATTGCAATCTTGTTTGGTGGTCGTATTGCAGAAGAGGTATTTATTAATCAGATGTCGACGGGTGCTTCAAATGACTTTGAACGTGCAACCAAGATGGCAAGAGCGATGGTAACCAAATATGGCATGTCAGATGCGTTGGGTATCATGGTGTATGAAGATGATGATAACTCGCAAGGTTATTTTGGTGGTGGTGGTCGTACGATTTCAGAAGCCACGCAGCAAAAAGTCGATGAAGAAGTACGTCGTATGTTAGAAGAGCAATATGACATTGCGCGTGAATTAATCGAAGGCAACCAAGAAAAAATGCATGCAATGGTTGATGCGTTGATGAGATGGGAGACGATTGATCGTGATCAGCTGCAGGATATCTTGGCAGGTGAGGAGCCACGTCCACCAAAAACCTATCAACATGAAGTTAGTTTAGCAAAAGACAACATCAAGCCAACGGGCTTGACACCTCCGCCGTTACCAGCGATGTAAGAGACAATATTAAGTCATGTTTCATATAAAGAGCCCTTTTTTATAAAGGGCTTTTTTATTGTCACAAATTTACTGGTATCATAAACTACTATTTTTGAGCGCTTGGTGCAGTTAGTTTAAAATAAAATCGATACGTTAATAGCTATTTGCGACTGACATCAATTTTTTTTGTTTGCAGCTATCAAAGAGGCTACGAGATATTCATCCTAACCATACGGTATTGGTTTTGAAATGAGCCTACTGTATATACTCTTATCCCTATATAATTTAGGCTACTGATGTAGCAAAACTCAGCTGTTTGTAAATTACTTATCAATAACGGATAAATTATGGCATTGTTTCAACCTCTACCTGTTTATAGTGTGACGAGTCGTGGTAAAGTTTTAGATTTATCACAGCCGCATATTATGGGTATCTTAAATGTCACGCCAGATTCGTTCTCAGATGGTGGACAGTTTACTGTTATGGATAGCGCACTTCATCATGCAAAAACGATGATTGCAGCAGGTGCCACCATTATTGATATTGGCGGCGAGTCTACGCGTCCAAATGCTGCAGCCGTTTCTACAGATGAAGAAAGACGGCGCGTCGTACCTGTTGTCCAAGCTATAAGAAAGCATTTAGGTAATGACGTTTGGCTCTCTATTGATACCAGTGACCCTACCGTCATGCAGTCTGCGTTCGCAGCAGGGGCAGATATTTGGAACGATGTACGTGCTCTTAAGCGTACAGATGCTATTGCTATGGCGATCAAACTTGACATACCGATTATGCTTATGCATATGCGTGGTGAGCCAACCACCATGAATAAGCTTGCACAGTATGATGAGGTAGTAAGGGATGTAAGTAATGAGCTGAGCGCTCGCGTAGACGAGGTCATAAGGCTTGGGGTTAAACGCGACCATATTATTATCGATCCAGGCTTTGGCTTCGCTAAAAACTATGAGCATCACTGTGCACTATTGACTCAGCTTGACAGACTGCAAGCACTTAGGTTACCAATGATGTTTGGAATTTCGCGTAAGCGTTTTTTGGCGGAAGTACTGAGCAAAAGTGGCGTTGAGCAGGTGGCAACGACTGAAGCCTTTGAGCGTGACGCCGTAGGTACAGCTGCTGGACTGTTTGCGCTACAGCAAGGTGCTAGTATTATTCGTACCCACGATGTGGCAATGATGCAGCAAGCCGTGGCATTATGGAGTCAATTATCGGCTTACGTTCAACATAAAGGCTGACTACTATAATTATTATTCTTATGTATTCCAGCCGCAAATCTTTATTCAACTGTATTTTTAATTGAGAGCATGCTTATGACCACTATCAGTCAGCCAGAGCCAACCAATGAGCAGCGCCGTATTATTTATCAAGCGCGCCGCGGTTTAAAAGAGTTGGATTTTTATATTGATCCCTATGTTAAAGAGCTATATCTAACTTCAGCGCCTGCTGAGCAAGAGACTTTTGCCCAAATGCTTACCCACGAAGATCCAGATTTATTGGATTATTTTACCAATCAAGCTCGTCCAGACGATGAAGCAATGTGGAGTTTGGTCAATAAAATAAAGACATGGCGTCATGCTAAAGATTTGGTGTAAGGTATTGGCATCCTATGTACGATAGGACAATGGAGATGACGTCATTACGTATTGATATTGCGATCAAAACCAACAGTTATTTACGAGCGCTCGTATATATCAGCCTGACGGTCACTATGACACTGCTTGCATGGCTAGTTAAGTTATCACTATGGCAATATGTTGTCATCTTGGTCATCAGTGCAGCTGTATTTAGTTATTTGGCATTAGCGCGACCAATATTGTTGCATTTAAGTCAGCCGCCCCTTTATAAGCCAATCCATCAAGATTGGCAATTGCTGATGCGTACTGGACGCGGTGATGAGTTGTGGCGTGCTGAGCTTGGAGATGTACAGCGTTATCATTGGTTGATTACCTTTACCTTCATGACTTTTGAACCCTTTCAACGTCCTGTGACCGTAACGGTCTATCGAGATCAGGTTAGTCCTGATGAATGGCAAGAGCTGAACATATTAGCTAATATAGTTGGTAAGAAACTTACTTGAAACAAAAATTTGCCTGAAAATAATAATGATTTTAGTAAGTGGACATAAAAGATAACCTTAAAAAGATATTGCTTTTTTTGCTGATGAGGAACCAAAGAAGTCCTACATGACACAACAAAATTCCTATTTTAATGTGTATAAAGGTTGTTATATTAACTGTTGAAGAGGATAGAGCTATAAATAGCTATAACACGACATACGGCAATGTACAGAGTGCAGCAGTATAACAAATGACAAAAGGATAACGTTATGAGCTTATTAGGAAATCTAATTACCCAAGTCGCACGTAGCGCCATGGATCCAGAGGATTCTAAGCGTCACCCAGTCAATCAGAATATTAGCCCCCGCCGTACAGGTGGGCTTGGGGACATTTTAGGCGGTGTACTTACAGGTGGACGTAATCAGACTCCTGATTATAATCCACAACAGTATGATAGACGATCAGATAATGGTTTTGGCTTAGATGATATTTTAGGCGGTTTAATGGGTGGTAGTCAGCATGGTGGCATGAGTGCAGGCTCAGGTGGCTTGGGCGATATCTTAGGCGGCGTACTAGGCGGTCAGCGCAATAGAGGAGGATTTGGTGGCAAATGTATGCTGATTGCAGCTCTTATGCCTATGGTACTTAGCTGGATTCAACGTAATGGCGGGCTGAGTGGTGCATTATCTAAAATAACAGGCATGGGCTATGACAATCAAGCACGCTCTTGGATGAGTAATCATGAGCTTAACGATAATTTAGATCCCAATGAAGTTAGCCGTCTGTTTGATGAAAATGAGATTCAACAAGTCGCGGCTCACACTGGCGCTAATGATGTGGAGGTACGTCAAGGTTTGGCTGAATTATTGCCAGAGGTGTTTAATCAGCTAACGCCTCATGGCAATTTGGACAATGAATCAGAAGCCAATGAAGAGATTGATCAAATTGTTAGTCAGTTATCCAATCGTCTTGGGACTTTAAAATAAGACAAACACTTTATAATTTGCTTTAGTACAACCTCATTTATTTAAAGAAGAGTACGTTTAATAACGTGCTCTTTTTTTATAAGCACAATAAACACTCTTTATCATTCCCAATTCTTTAACCATTATGTTAAAAAAAGTTAGTAACGAAGCTGTATCAATTCAAACGTTATATGATGGCGATATAAGCCATTAACGCTTCTTTAAATGTTTTTACAGATCTATTTTTAAACCAATTGCTAACATCATTACAGCTTCAAATTTTACTGAAGCTCTCAATAACATGCTACTACTCACTAGACGTATAAGGTTGAGTCAATCATGCCATTTAAACCTATTCCCGCTGCGATTGCAGTCTTAGTTGGTCTTATCATCTGGTTTGTGATTCCAGTTCCTGCTGACGTGACGCCTGAAGCATGGCACATGCTAGCGTTATTCATCGCGACCATCGTCGCCATTATTGGTAAAGTATTGCCAATTGGGGCAATTGCTATTATTGCAGTAACATTGGTAGCCGTCACTGGCGTCACCAGTGAAAGTCCGCAACAAGCCATTAGTGACGCTCTATCAAGCTATTCGAGTCCGCTGATTTGGCTGATTGGTATTGCGGTAATGATTTCTCGAGGCTTGATTAAGACAGGCCTAGGTCGCCGTATTGCGTATTATTTTATCTCTATCTTTGGTAAAAAGACGATAGGAGTAGCGTACTCTTTAACCGCAGCCGAGCTGATGATTGCGCCTATTACACCGTCCAATACGGCTCGTGGTGGCGGTATTATTCATCCTATTATGAGATCTATTGCCCAAAGCTTCCACTCTACGCCAGAGGAGGGGACACAAAAAAAGATTGGTCGTTATCTGGCGATGGTGAATTATCATGCCAATCCGATCACCTCAGGCATGTTTATCACCGCAACCGCCCCCAACCCTTTGGTCGTAGATTTAGTCAATAAAGCAACGGGAGGCGATATCCAGCTGTCGTGGACGACATGGGCGATTGCCATGTTTATCCCAGGCATGCTGTGTTTGATACTAATGCCCCTAGTCATTTATATGATTTATCCGCCCGATTTAAAAATTACTCCCAACGCCAAAAAGTTTGCCACTGACAACCTCGCTGAAATGGGCGGCGTTAGTAAGCAAGAAAAGATTATGCTGGGCGTTTTTGCCCTTATGCTGGTGCTTTGGGCCAATATTCCAGCGCTTATTTTTGGGGAGGCTTTAAGTGTGGATGCCACGACGACTGCTTTTATTGGTCTGACAGCTCTTATATTAACTGGCGTACTGACGTGGGATGATGTGCTTAAAGAGAAGTCTGCTTGGGATACTATTATCTGGTTTGGGGCGCTGATTATGATGGCGTCTTATTTGAACAAACTGGGTCTTATCAGCTGGTTTTCTAACAATATCGAGTCTATGATTGGTACGACGGGTGTAGGCTGGGTAGGTGCAGTCGCCATTTTGACGCTGGTTTATCTCTATATCCATTATTTCTTTGCCAGTACGACTGCGCATATTACCGCTCTGTTTGCGTCGTTTTATGCAGTGGGACTAAGCTTAGGCGCGCCGCCAATGCTATACGCACTGATACTTGCAGCAGCGGGCAACATTATGATGACACTGACCCACTATGCCACAGGTACGGCTCCCGTTATCTTTAACTCAAACTATGTCACGTTAAAGGAATGGTGGATTATGGGCGCAATCATGAGCGTGGTCAATCTAACCGTTTGGATAGGTGCAGGCCTTATTTGGTGGAAAGTACTTGGCTATTATTAATAAAGCTCGCTAATTCATAAAACGTCAGGAAGTCTTAGAGTAAGCGCTAGAAACGTTCATCTAACGTTTCTAGCGTGTAATCAAGCGCTGCAAAACAAATCTCACTTTTAAAACCACGATACTGCAAAAATCGCAATTGACGGGCTTTGTCTCTTTGTTCAGTAGGGATATCATTTCCATATTTTTTGATGCGTGCAGTGACTGCAAGTTTTAACCAATCAACACCATCGATTAAACTCTCTTCACTATCTTCTACAAACTCTCTAAATTCATCGGATTCGACATTGGCCATATCGATCAGCTCGTCAATATTACTCGGTATGGCTATTTTTTTGCGATAAAACTCTTGTTTGATACGGCCGCGTCCACGCCCCTTACGAATATTTTCTCGAATAAGCATTAATGTGGTTCGGTGATCACTTTGATAGCCTTTTTCCTCAAACTCATCAAGTAGAACGTCAATCTTGGCAGGATCTTGCTCTTTATCGAGCAGTTTTTGTCTTAACTCTGTTTTACCATGCTCACGGCGTGATAAATAATAAAAAGCTAACCAACGCAGGCGGCTTTCGGCTTTGATAGCATCTACTTCTGCTTGGCGCTGCTCGGGTGTACGTAGGTAGGCTTTTAAAGCAGAGGGGAGGTTATCCGTTTGCTGATCTTTCGACACTTTTTTTTCTAATTCTGATACAGAATGATTGGCCGTGTCTACATTGTCTCCATCTTCTTTTTTATTGTCATCATAATTTGTCGACTTATCGTGAATATTACGCTTCACTTCTGCTAACATCTCTTTGATACTTTGCGGTTCAAGAGGCTCATAAGCGGGCGTATCGTTCGCTTCAGGCTGAAAATTAGCAGCGGGATGAAAGCGTTTCTTACGCTTTTTAGCAGATGTAGAAACATGCTCGTCAGAAAAAAGAGAAGGGATACTATCAAGATCATCAACGTTTTGAGATGTCTTTTCATCCTCCATATTTCTATACTTTTTATACTTTGAATGTGATTTTGGATGATTTGATTGAGATTTAAAGGGTGACTGTTTTGTATTAACAGTCTTTTTAGATAAGTATGTTTGCGTGGCTCTCTTTTGTTTAGAGACAAGAGTACTAGCTGAATCGGCGTCCGACTCAGCTAGGATTTCAGCTAATGTTTTAATTTTCATAACTAGTAATCAATCAATATTGTTGAGCAGGCATTATTCTACTGGTGCTATCTCAAGATCTTCCTCAGCTTCCTCGGCCTCTGGCGCTTTATTGTCGCCACCAGCGCCAAGCTTTTCAGCACGAATTTTGGCTTCAATTGCTTGAGCAATTTCAGGATTTTCTTTTAAGAAAATAACCGAGTTGGCTTTACCTTGACCGATTTTTTCATCGCCATAGCTATACCAAGCACCTGCTTTGCCAACGGCACCGACCTCAACGCCTAAATCGATCACCTCAGCCAAGTGATTGGTACCTTCGCCATAAGTGATTTCAAACTCAGCTTGACGGAAGGGGGGTGCCATTTTATTTTTAATAACTTTGACGCGAGTTTGGTTACCGATGATTTCATCGCCATTTTTGACAGCGCCAATACGACGAATATCCATACGCACGGAAGCGTAGAACTTAAGGGCGTTACCACCTGTCGTCGTCTCAGGGCTACCAAACATGACACCGATTTTCATACGAATCTGGTTAATAAACACGACCATACAGTTAGAGCGTTTGGCATTACCAGTAATTTTGCGTAGTGCTTGGCTCATCAAACGTGCTTGCAAGCCCATATGTGAGTCGCCCATCTCGCCTTCAATCTCTGCACGCGGCGTCAATGCAGCAACTGAGTCAATCACAATCATGTCAACTGCACCTGAACGTACCAACATGTCAGTAATCTCAAGCGCTTGCTCACCATTATCAGGCTGTGAGACCAATAGATCATCAGTATTAACGCCAAGCTTACGCGCATAAACAGGATCTAGTGCATGTTCTGCATCAATAAAGGCGCAAACACCACCTTGTTTTTGACACTCTGCAATCGCTTGTAGCGTCATCGTAGTTTTACCAGAGCTTTCTGGGCCATAAATCTCGATGATACGGCCTTTAGGTAAACCGCCAATTCCAAGGGCAATATCTAAGCCCAGCGAACCAGTTGAAACCACATCGACATCAAGGGCTGCAGAATCATCCCCCAGATGCATGATGGTGTTTTTACCAAATTGCTTTTCAATTTGACCCAATGCTGCTTTAAGGGCTTTGGCTTTGTTGTCGTCCATAATGGAGTCCTTGTCATAAATTAGTAATTCGAAAACTTGAATACACAGTAAGAAAGAATGCCCGTGAATAATTCACTTATGCTGTTCATTTTTTACGAGTACTGTTTTATCCTACTTTCAATGCTAGGCGTCTATTAGGTGAATATTATAGCGTCCGTTTGAGCTACTATACCTTAAAAAATAGTATCAATGAAAGTGAAAAAAAGTTCGGAATAAAAAGTTTTCAGGTTTACGTTCGATGGGGTAATTATAGCAAAATCTAGGCACAACAGCATGGTTTAAACGACCTTAAACGACATTAGGTGTCGCAAGAGATGAGTAGACATAGCGTATGTTTCCACAATGAAAAATGAGTACATTGCTAAAAATTTTAATCAGCTATTTACCTATTTTGTCAATACAAATCTCAAGTTGTCCACAGTAAATAATAAGCTTTAAAATGCTATTTGTGAAACATGAGACAACTGAAAAAATAACTACAATTAATTTAAAAAAAGTTATTTTTACTTTCCTGTGACAGTAACTCATTGATTTTGTTATAAATAAAAATTGTATAAAAAGTAACCAATTTTAACCAACGCAATAGGGTATCAAGGCAGATGCTTGTCAAGTAGTGAGTTATCCACATACTTATCCACAGCTTATGGGGAAAACTCGCTAAACCCTTACACTATCAATGTTTGCGCTGATAGCAAATACGCTATATTTATATATAATACTTTACTGGTAATATTTTTAACGGACAATTGGTAAATTTTTGACCTTCTATAACGATGTTTCACATATTTTTAGAGCAATAATTTTTTCATTAATGACACTCTAAGATGTGACATAAAGTGAAATTATTGAGCTTATTTTTAAATAAAATTATTGTTAGAAATAGCAAGGGTTGTGTGCAATATTTTAAAGCGGCTATTTGGGTTTTGAATAGTCGTATTACCGATAGCCGTCTTGACGAATTCAAAAAAATTTATACCGTGGATGACAACCATAAATACAAAGATAGGCGGTATAATGACAGGCAAAATCGGTGTGCAGTAGCAAGAGAGATGTTTGCAAAGTGACGCTAGTTGGAGAATAAAATCGCAATGTTGAAAAAATCGATAACGTAAAAATCGGCTTGATTATCAAGCCGCTATCGGTAAAAGCCATTGAGACAAGTAAACCGTTTAGTCTTTAGTATAAATTAAATCCCAAACTTTATGACCACTATTTAAGCCTCGACGCTCAAACTTAGTCATAGGACGAAAGTCAGGGCGCGGTGTAAAATTGCCATAACCTGCCTGGTTCGTCAGCCCAGCGAAGTTATCTAAAACATCAAGCATCCAAAAAGCATAATGTTCCCAGTCAGTAGCGGTATGAAACCAGCCGCCTTGTTTTAGACTGCGTGTAACCAACGCCATGCGTTCAGGACTCACAAAGCGGCGTTTGTGGTGACGCTTTTTTTGCCACGGATCAGGGAAATAAAGCTGAATGCGGTCAAGATGGTTTTCTGGTAGCTGCTTTAGCAGTTGAATAGCGTCGCCATTGATGATTTTAACGTTGGTCAGACCTTGGCTGCCTGCCATGTAGGCGCATTTGCCAATACCGGGCTCATGTACTTCTATGCCGACAAAGTTACGCGTAGGCTCTGCTGCCGCCATCTCAATAAATGAATCACCAAGCCCAAAGCCAATCTCTAAGGTAAGCGGCGCGTCGCGACCATTAGGGCTATCTGCGAATAGCGCGTGTAGGTCATGGATGCCTTCAAGATTACCGTCACCAACACTATTATTCACCAGATATTGAGCGAATTTTGGATCAGTCAATGCTTGCTCAGCATGCTTATTCATGTGTGTACGGCGCTTCATAAACGTATTAATGATGCGAATATGCTTAGTATTAGTGTCGGACGTCTCTGCATCAGTCACGGCAGACTCGTTAGTATTTATGTCGGTATCTGTTGCCATGTCTGTATGGCTTTTGATAGGACTGTCGATATAAGGATGTTCATTCATAAGATCAATAGAACTTCATTAAGTAACGGATATGCGCGTATTATAAGTTAAATAAACCTTGGTGTGTATGCCAATCTGCTAATGCACGGTGAAACCAAAATATAGGTACCAACAGATTATGATAGCTGGCTTACTTTAAAACCACTGCAAGATGACTGAGATGGGTTTTTGAAAAAACGTTTACGTGCATTGAACTGAATCGTATGTGTCCTGTAGTTATCATATAATAACACTAGCCCATCAGCGTAAATGTTCATCTTTTTATCGTTTGAGATCTGATGTCATTTTGAGATCCTAACAGCCAATAGAGTCTACTATTATGTTATTTATTGAGACGGATTCCCCACCACCGTTTTATCAAGAAAAGCTGACTCCTGCTAAGCGCAAGCAGCTTGATCGATGGTTTATTGGACATCGTACGCAAGAGCGTTATATTAAGCGTTTTGAGCAGTTTGATCAGCAAGGATACCTGTCAGCGAAATGGCACTGGGCAGCCTTTTTTGTGACTTTACCATGGCTGCTGTACCGCAAACGCTATATGGATGCCTTAGTATATAGCGTCGCTGGCTGGTCATTTATTCAGCTCAATATCGTCATCGCTTTGGTAACGGTTGAGTTTGTAGCAATGTCTTATATTCCTGATATCTATCAGATGCCATTACGTGTTGGCATTGCTGCAATCATTTGGATTTTTTGGGCGTTTATGGTAGCGCGCTGGACGGATGCCTATTATTACCGCATGGCAAGGCGCGAGATTGCTGATGCTATCGATGACCATCCACGAGATGACACCGCACAAGAAAAACATCTGCGCCGAGAGGGTGGAGTCAGTTTGTTTGGTTTGGGGATGGGGTTTGGTTTTTTTGCTTTTGCCCTTATGGTTATAAATGTGCAGTTTTTACCCATTATCGCCAAAAAGAAGCAAAATGAGATACTATTCGATGCTTATGACATCGCTAAAAATGCACAAAATCGCGTCGCGCTAATTTATCAGCAGACAGGAGCGTGCCCAATTAATCTGCCTCTTAGTACTGAAGCTCAGCAAGTACGTATGCATATCGATACACACGTGGACAGTGTGCCTGCCACTGACTGCGCCGTAATCGCTACGGTTCAGAACGTCAAGTTTCCAACGCGTTATTTGAATGACCAAACGCTAGTGTTTTATCATGTACCAGGCAATGATAACTGGAGCTGCATAAGCTCACTTAACAAAAAACAAGCACCCAAGCAATGTATTTAAGTAGGCCATATCAAAGATACAAAGCCTAGTGAAATCATATTAGTAATTAATGATAAGTCATTAACGCGCTAGGATTTGGGATCAATAGCAGCATCGTTTGCGGTATCATCGATAGGCGCTGCTTGATTTTTAAGTATCTCATAAAATTCACCAAGATCCATTTTGCGAGCTTTACCAATATCTTCATCGAATAAACTCTCAAGCTCTGCCATCGCAGACTGCGTTGATTCAATCAGTCGCGCCTCATCATCATAAAT
>JARIAA010000138.1 GCA_029264635.1 Psychrobacter sp.
GTATGATAAAAAAGAGCAAGAATAACGTACATTTTTATAAAGCCTTCCATAAGAAGTGAGCATGACTTTTAGATTAATTTAGAAAAAGGAAATAGGCATTCTTATGATAGACACTTTGCTCAGACTGCTGTTTACTAAAAATGAAAACACAAGACCAGTGTCATTTAGGAACGGTTTTTAGAAATTTTGCCATTCAAGTCTCTAAACTGTAGAAACAAGTTGTTCATTGCTAAAAGAGTCAGTGCTTAAATTTGTATTTAATAACCGAGCTCATTAATATCACCTATTTTAAATCAAAATTATTTTTACAAAAACTGATATTCATAAAATCAGAGCTAGCGAAATGGACTTTATCAGATGATAATCTAAACATTATCATTGATAAAAACTGTGCAAAGGAGTGCCACAATGAGCGATCTTTTACCTGAACAACTACTGCGCTGCTGTCACAAATCGTGCATCGTTTTATTGTCCACATTGCTTGTTATAAATAGTCACGCAGCTACTTATCATATCGACCCAGCACGTACCAATGTACGCTTTGCTATTGCACATTTTAATAATAACTTAACTAGTACAGGCGGCTTTTACAACGTCACTGGGCAGCTGCAATATGATCCAGATGCACAGGCGGGTAATATCTTGCTCATCATTCCCATAAAGTCCTTGAGTACAGGTAATAAATCCTTTAATCAAAAGCTGACAGGTCAGGATTTTTTTGATATAGCACAGTTTCCGTTAGCGTATTTTGAATCGACCAAGTGGTATTTTATCATGGATAAAGCAAGCTCGGAGGTCACGCGAGTCGATGGTAAGCTTACGCTACATGGAGAGACGCATCCAATTACATTGACAGCAACCAAGTTTGATTGCTATATCAGTGCTGCGCTCAAAAAATCTGTTTGTGGCGGTAATTTCACCACCACTATTGATCGAACCAAATGGAACATTAATAAATATACGTTACTTGGGATGACTAAAAATCTGAGGCTCGATATCAGAGTCGAGGCGGTCAGACTCTGATTATATGTTGAGCTTAGCTAAGCGGTAGTGATTTTAACCTTATGTTAAGCGATGTTACTGCCACAGTACATGATAAGTTTGTTTAAGCGATATAATTCAGTCCCATTTAAGTAATTAATAAGGTGACTTTATGAGTCGTACGTTATGGCTAATCGTTGGTATCATTAGTATTATTGGAGGGGTTTTTGCATTATTTAATCCTTTTAGCGCCACGTTAGCGGCAGAGCAGCTTGCAGGCTGGTTCTTCTTGTTCGTAGGTGTTTTGCAAATGTTTGCCATAGCCCGTGCTCATAGTAATGGGGGTAAGATTTTAGCCGCTGTGGGTGGTTTGATTGGTATCTTACTTGGTATTGAGTTATTACGGGAGCCGCTAAAAGGCATTTTAACGTTAACCATCGTGGTCGCTATTTTATTTTTGCTAACAGGTATCATCCGAACCGCCATTGCCTTTGGCTTACGCAGAACAGCTGCATTTTTCCCTATATTACTTTCTGGTATTATCTCGATCGTATTAGCGATAATGATCTTCAGTGGTTATCCTGAGTCAGCGGCATTTATACTTGGCGTGTTACTTGCGGTTGAGCTTATCTCTAATGGCATCTCACTAATTATGTATTCGCGGGTCCAAATGAGATAAGCTGTCTGTGTTTTAAGCTAGCTATTTTTTGATGGAAGGGCGTACGATTGCCACTCAAAAGGCGCTTATCAAAGCGCTGTTTCAACGCATTGAATCAGAGGTAGGGATTGCGCCGATAGATATCGAAATCACCATAAAAGAGCAGCCAGCGCATTGCTGGGGATTTCGCGGTATGACGGGCGATGAGGTGCAGGATTTGACGTACAACATTCATGTGTAGCTATGAGCTAGATAAGTTAAACATTAAAGCGAGACGCCATGAAGGTGTGGACACTAGAAACAGAACGGCTCTACCTTAGGCAATGGCAAGCAAGCGACCTTGCTCGATTTGCAGAGATGAATGCGGATGCCGAGGTTATGAAGTATTTCCCCAAGCGCTTATCGCCGACAGTGAGCAATGCGATCGCCGATAAATGCCAGCAGCTGATTGCAGATAAAGGCTGGGGGTTTTGGGCGGTGAGCTTAAAACAGGACTCAGAAAATGCCGATCGCTTTATTGGTATGGTTGGCCTAAATGCAGTACACGCGCAGATGCCGTTTGCGCCCAATGTAGAGATAGCTTGGCGACTACATAAAGACTACTGGGGACAAGGCTATGCTACTGAGGCGGCACGGACGTCGTTGATGTTTGCCTTTGAAACCTTAAAGCTTGATGAGGTCGTCGCCTTTACTGCGGTTATTAATAAGCACTCACAACTGATTATGCAGCGCATTGGAATGATTGATACGCGGGCTAATTTTTATCATCCTATGCTGGATGCTAAGCATTCGCTTGCCAAGCATGTGCTCTATAAAATAACTCGAGTGCAGTGGCAGAACCATCATCTTTTTTTAGATGATGACTACTAAACCCTACTTTAATCATTTTCTCGGTGAGTTTATTTTTGCGTCCACGGCCCGGATCTACGATGATGACTTCACAATTGGGGTTGGCATGGCGCTCGATGAAGGCGGCTAATATATCGATATGCTGATCTTCGTAGAGTAGGTCACTACCGATAATCATATCAAAGCGCCCAAGATGACTGTTGTTTTGTGCCCAATCTAAGCGCTCAAAGTTAATCGCCTTATTGTTATTTAGCATAGTATTGCGATCAAGGAAGTACTCGACCGTCGGATTGTAATCAGTCGCGGTGATGTCTGCATGCCGATGATTTAGTAGTAAGCTTGACAATGCTATCCTGTAGCCGACCTCTAATATACGTTTGCTCGCGATATAACTGCTTTTATGGAGGA
>JARIAA010000142.1 GCA_029264635.1 Psychrobacter sp.
GGTTGATAGCTCATGGATTTGCTCAACCGCTGCACGTACCGCTTTAATCGATACCGCGCTTAAGATCCATTGGGTTCATGCCCGCAGCAACTGACTTCATGCCTTCAACCAAGATTGATTGCGCCAATATGGTTGCGGTCGTTGTACCATCGCCCGCCACATCATTGGTACGGCTAGCCACTTCACGCACCAATTGTGCGCCCATATTTTCAAACTTGTTTTCAAGCTCGATTTCTTTGGCAACTGAAACACCATCTTTAGTAATCGTCGGTGCACCGAATGATTTATCGATAACCACGTTACGACCTTTAGGGCCAAGCGTGACTTTTACTGCGTTTGCTAGGACGTTAACACCGTCCATCATTTGTTTACGGGCATCAATGCCAAATTTTACGTCTTTTGCCATGTTAAATTACTCCACTATTATAAGTATGAGAATACAATTGAATGATTTAATAATATTGTTATAAATGTACGTAGTTGAAATTGCCCTTTGAGCAATTAACCTTCTAGCACACCCAATACATCAGATTCTTTCATAATCAGTAGTTCTTCGCCGTCAACTTTCACGGTTTGACCAGCATATTGACCGAACAAGACTTTGTCGCCAGCTTTTACATCTAACGCGCGCGTTTCACCGTTGTCACGAATCTGGCCATTACCCGTTGCAAGCACTTCACCTTGTGATGGCTTTTCTTGTGCTGAACCAGGAAGCAAGATACCGCCAGCAGTTTTAGTTTCTTCTTCTATGCGGCGGACGACAATACGGTCATGTAAAGGACGAATGTTCATCGATATGACTCCAAAAAGTTGGTTGTTTAAAGTAAGGGTTTATAAAGTTTAACGGTCCCAATAACGTCATCTTCAAAAGCGTTTCTTAAAAACGTTATTCCAAAGACTAAGCCTTGAGCTTGTTTCAAAAAGTGGGGGCAGAGCGCGCAGGCTTCAAGGGTAAAGCCTAAAAATTTACATGAATAGTGAAGATAATGCGCCAACCTCTATTCAATGAGGTAGTTTAATTGACAGGTTTTGCTTATAGCCTGACATTTAGAGTTGTGATTGACGGCAAAATTTTTAATAAAATATGGCGCGGTAAGAAAGAAATAAAAACCACTATCGCTTGATTTTGCTTTTCTTACTGATATGACAGTTAGTAACTTTGCAGTGCGCGTAGCAACATGAGCTACACTAGCCTAACATCTATGTCCATTCGCGCCCTTGAAAATGTAACAACATATGACCATTATAGTATGTGAGAACACAATGATAACTATAAAAAAACACTATAACTTCATTAAGGATCGTCCATGAATATTTCACCAATGAATAAATCCTCTTCTATTAATAATATAAAAAACAGCAAGCATAAACTCCTATCGATGTTGACCACTGGAGCCAGTATTGCTGCAATTGGAGCTTTAACAATGACTGCACCGACTCTTGCCAGCGCAAAAACTATTGAACCATCAAGCGCTGATTATAGCTTTACCATTGAGGATAAATACAAAGGAACCGCCAACCGTACCCTGAGCAAGTCTGGCAATGTGTGGAAATATAACGTAAAAGCTCGCGTCGCAGGCGTCGCTAGTGCCTCACAAAATAGTGCTTTTACCATTAGCGGTAATAACGTCAGCCCTACGCAAGCCAGCACGACCTATAAATTATTAGGTATTGGCCGTACCCATAATCTCAATTTTGATGCAGGCAGCAAAAAAGTGGTCAGTACCTATAAAGGTAAAACTGCTACTATGGATATGGCGCAGCAAGCCTTTGATGACTTAAGTCTTGAGGTGCAAATTCGCCAAGATTTGCTAAACGGTAAGTTCTCTGGTAATTACTATATGGCAAAAAAAGATAAAGTTGAAAAAACACCTTTTAAAAAATCTGGCAACACTAAAATTACTGTGCCAGCGGGTACGTTTGATACCGTACGCGTCGATCGGGTACATGACGACAATAGTCGTTCGACCAGTTTTTGGCTTGCGCCAAGCTTAGATTACTTGCCTGTAAAGGTAAGCCAGATTAACGATGGTAAGAAGATGGACTTAGAATTAACTAAGGTTAATTAAGCCGTTTTTCAAATCCAAAAAACATAAAAAAGCGGTGCTCTAAATGGAGCGCCGCTTTTTTATGGCAATGAGTTTATATGTCAAGGTTTAGGCTAACGCGGCGCTTTGACGACATTATTCATCGAGGGCAGACGTTTTAACAGAATAAACAGCCAGACATTGATGGTGAGTAGTAGTACAAAATCCAGCAAATATACGGCCAATTCAGCCCAGCTACTCCCGTAAGCGCGCGTAAACAGCACCACTCCACTTGCACCCAAATAAATCAAGGTAAACATACTGCCGATTAACAAGGCATAAGGGGAGCGCCCGCGTATCATCCATGGTGTCAAAACAAAAGCTGGCACAAGCCACAATGCTTGCCAAGCAATACCACCGATTATATCAGGACTTTTTGGATTAAAAAAACTGATCAAAATAGGTAACCCAACCAATCTATAACCGATCCAAAACAGCCAAGTCAGCATTAGACGTTGACGAATAGGTGCAATAGGTTTTTCAGGCTTGATTAGCTGAGCAGATTTTTTTACTGTCGCTTGATGCTCACTATTGGGTCGATTGGTAGCCATTAGATACGTTTACTTCCTAGTTGATATGGGCAGGATAAGCAGCTTAGCGACTCCAATTAGCTTGCGATAGCGCTAAGGAGCTAATCGCTAAACGACGACCTTGAGCGATAGCCAGTTCACGCTCATCAGCAGAGACCGTTTGATCATGTAAAGCACCGCTGACATGACTTGCGCCATAAGGCGTACCCCCACGCTCAGTCCGATTTAACGCAGCCTCTGCATAGGGTAGCCCCACAATCATCATACCATGATGAATCAATGGGAACATCATACTTAATAAAGTGGTTTCTTGACCGCCATGCATGGAGCCTGTAGTGGTAAACACGCAAGCTGGCTTGTTTTGTAAATTACCTGCCAACCAAATGGTAACCGTATTATCCCAAAAGTATTTCATCGGCGCTGTCATGTTGCCAAAATGGGTCGGACTGCCAAGCGCAAGACCCATACAGTTTTTGAGATCATCCATGGTGCAATAAAGATCTCCTTCATCAGGAATAGCAGGCTTACTTGATGTGGTTTCAGGGGCGACAGTGGGCACTGTACGGATACGCGCTGTCATGCCCGCCTCCTCAATACCTTGAGCGATAGCATATGCTAAGGTCTTAGTCGTACCATGAGTAGAATAATAAAGTACCAAAACATAGGGGCTGGCTTGACTCATTAGCAAAACGTCCTTAGAAAATAATTAACATTATGGAATATAGCAGTTTTAATAACACGGCAAGCTTAAAAGCTCTACGTGCGTGTCATTGTGAGTGATTTAGGTAGTATAAGTGATTAGTATGATAGATGGTTGTATACATTATGCCCGAGGCATTCATTGACATGCAAATAAAGCATACCTGATATGATGACAAATAAAGTTTATAACGGTTATATCATGCATTTTGACACAATTAATTGGCAGATGCTGATAGCACATTTTTGTTACACTATTGTCACTCTTATTCCTGCTAAATGGTCGCTATGGAAAACCTCTTAAAAAAGATCCCTTTTACACATCAGCACTGGTTTCAGTTTTTGCGTTTTTTAACGCGCCATTTTATTGAAGACAATTGCCAACAAAAAGCCGCCTCTCTGACCTACACGACGATGCTATCAATTGTACCCATGTTGACTGTACTGCTGATGATTTTATCTTCGGTTCCAGCGCTCGCTTCTGTCAGAGCGCAGATTTATGAGGTGATTTATAGCAACTTGCTGCCGCAATCAAGTCTGCAGGTCAGTGAGTATATCAATAGTTTCGCTGAAAAATCGTCCAATTTAACTGCGATTGGTGCCATGATTTTATTTGTCACCACCATCTTAACCCTGACAACTATCGAGCGTGCTTTTAACCAGATCTGGCGAGTGGAAGATCGTTCGGGCGGCATCAAAAGTATGCTGCGTTATTGGACCATCGTCACGTTAGGACCATTGGTCTTAGGTACTGCATTCATTGTCTCTAGTACGGTACAGAGTCTTAGCTTTTTGAATCGTCAAATTGGTGGTTACGGAATCGATTGGTCTTTTTGGGTACAAATAGTCTCTATTGGCGTCACCTTTGCAGGTTTTATCGGTATGTACTGGTTTATTCCTAAAGCTCGCGTACCCGTAAAAAACGCGGCAATTGCTGGAATCATTGTGGCAATCGTTTTTGAATTACTAAAGCATATCTTTGGTACGGTAATGAGCAACTTTACCAGCTACGAGGCTATTTATGGCGCGTTTGCTGCTTTACCAATTTTCTTATTATGGATTTATCTGTCATGGAACTTGATCTTACTTGGGGTAGAGATTAGCTATACGCTTACCATTTTTGAAACCAAAGAGGTCTATCCACGTCATCCGTTATTGAGTCTGCTCGATATGTTAAATGTGGTTTATAGCAGCCACCTAGAAGGTGACGCGGTCAGTGAACAAGAGCTGCGTAATGTACTAGGTCGTAAAGAGCTACCAAAATGGTACACCTATATTAATTACTTAAAAGACAACAAACTGATTACGATGACCGAAGATGATCATTATGTACTTAAAAAAGATCTTAGCAGAATGACGCTATGGGATTTTTATCGTACGCTACCTTATCCCCTACCGATCAAAGACGAGCTTGAAGAGATGAAAAGCGAAGATCACCATCCATGGCTGAACCTGTTGGTACGTCGATTTGTCAATACCGAAAACTGTGCTAGACAACAGCTCAACTTACCGTTATCTACTATATTTTCTAACAGTCAGCCGCGCAAAAAATCATCGGTTGATGATAAAAAAGAGTCAGGACAACACGCTGATCGATACGAAGCCGCCGCTTATGATAAAGACAGTGAATTGATAGGCGATAACCACAACAACGAGATACTAATTCCGAATGATGATATTAAAAATAACAAAGAGTCAAACGCTAAAGCCACTGGTAATAACACCGCTAATGGTAGGGAAAATATTATTACTGAAGCGGATAACCCGCAAGCAAAAAGGTAAAGAATAACCTCTTATTCACGTATTATTTAAATAAGAGTATTATCGAATAAGAGCAATATTTTATCCAAAAATTATGACAGACAACTTGGAGCCTATGGCAGTGACTGACGATACAAAACGCACGCTGCCTAAACGTTTGATAACAGTTAGCCTGTCTTGGTTACAGCGGTTTGCCCAGTTATGGTCGCGACAGACATTAGCAGATTTACCTGACCGTATCAAAAATCTGTGGCAACAGCTGCTTGGCTCTTATTGGTTCATTCCAACAACTTGTGTGCTAGCAGGCATACTCTTAGCGCCTTTATTCATCTATATCGACCAGCAGTTTGATCGGGCGACTATCAAAGATATTAGGTTTGCGTTTACGGGTGACGATGCTTCAGCAAGATCGATTATGACGACCATTGCAGGCGCAGTATTAGGGGTCGCTGGTACAACCTTTTCGATTACCATCGCTGTCCTTTCGATGGCGTCATCACAGTTTGGTCCAAGGCTGCTGCGCAACTTTTTGACTGATACCTCAAACCAGTTCGTACTTGGCGCGTTTATCGGTACGTTTAGCTACAGCTTATTGGTATTAAAAGCCATTCATAAATATGACGTAGGCTCTGGTGTACCACAGCTGTCAGTCACCTTTGCTATCATAATGGCGGTCATTTGCGCCTTGTTACTGGTGTATTTTATACAACATATGGTACACGCTATCCAAGCATCGCACGTCATTCAAGGCGCCAATAACGATGCTCTTGCAAACATTCATTATTGGTATAGCGACCATTGTGAGATTGAGCACCAGCGTAATGTGGCTCACAACAGTGATATTGAGCAGCATCATTTCTGGCGCATGGTGCCAATGCATGCGCCAAGCTCAGGTTATTTGCAGCATATCTTTTTTGAAACCCTTGTCAACCTAGCCAAGGATTATGGGGGCGTGGTACGACTACATACCAAGCTTGGCAGTTTTGTCACGGACAAAAACATCATAGGCTATTTTTATCAGCGCCCAGCCGAGCACGAGAGTTATTTGCAAAAAACCAAAACCTCATATTTAGCCGTTATGCCGCGCATGCCTGATGGCCTATTCTGGCAACGCTTGGCCAAATGCCTGCATTTTGAGCGTCAGACAGCCTACTCAGATGATATTGCCTCAAGTTTAGGACAGGTCACAGAGATCGCTGTACGTGCTTTATCGCCTGGGACTAATGACCCTAAGACAGCAGTCAACTGTGTACAGTCTTTGACTATTTGTTTAAGTCATATGATGCAGCGGCAGCCACCGAGTCCCTACTATTTTTATACACCACCGCATGATAACGATCAATCTGACATCACCGTCAACCAGCCGCGAATAGCAATTTTGGCGCTGATTACTACAACTCCACAAATATCAGACTTTATTGATATGTCGCTGGGTGAAATACGGCGTTATGCGACTGCTGATTTGATGGTCTTAAAAGCGCTTTGTCAGGCGATAACGGATTTAAATTATGCGCGAGTAGATGCTAGCCAGCGGCAGATACTGTTGCATGAGCTTGCTTTAATTGAGCGCGCAGGACAGGAAAACCTTGGTTATGAAGAGTTGGTAAAAGATTTGCAAGCAATGTGTGAGCAGGCGCGGCAGTTCATTCACAGTGATGACGCCTGGCATCAACACTTTGAATATATGAGTGAGTTCAACGCGCAGATTCATCAACGCTTACAGACACCATCAAGCTGGTTATAGAACATATTAAATAAAAGTGTCATATATTTTATTAGCCTCGCTGTAATATTTTTAGAATGAATGTTTTATATTATTCTCGTTAAACCTATAAGCATGGATGTTATTTATCAGCGATAATAACAAAATCTGCACCGTATATACTCCAAGCAGCCGCTAGCCTTACGACAATTTTTTATATTATTTGAGATGACTATCATGGCAAACGCGTCCAGCTTGACTATTCTTGAAATTAGCGCCATCTTTTTGTCAATCACCGCTTTATTGACTTACGTCAACCAACGTTTTATTGGTTTACCGACCACAATTGGTGTGATGGTCATCTCTATCGTTTTATCCATGATAGCGATATTTTTAGGGTTTTTAGGCTTTGATCAGCTTATTGATTATGAAGTGAGCTTACTAAATCGATTAGACTTCACTGAAGTTTTGCTTGATGGCATGCTCTCTATGCTGCTATTTGCTGGCGCTTTACACGTCAATATTGGCGATTTAAAACGTTATAGGCTACCTATTGGCATCCTTGCTTGTATCGGTACGATTGTATCAGCCGTACTGATCGCTACCGCGCTTTACTTCATGCTACCGCTCCTAGACTTTGGCATACCTTTTATTTGGTGTTTGTTATTCGGTGCGTTGATTTCACCGACGGATCCCATTGCCGTCATGGGCATTCTGGCATCAGCAGGTGCACCGAAGAGCATTGAAACAGTGATTGCTGGTGAGTCGCTATTTAATGACGGCATTGGAGTTGTCATATTCGTCTTATTGCTTGGAATTTTATCCAGCGGTGATATTCCAACAGCCAATTATGTCGCTCATACCCTAGCAGTTGAAGCTGGGGGCGGTATTATTTTTGGCTTAGGACTTGGAGCTATTTTGTATTATTTACTAAAAAGTATTGATAGCTATCAAGAATAGGTGATTTTAACGTTAGCAGGTGTGATAGGTGGTTACGCGCTTGCTAGTCATTGGCATCTATCAGGTCCACTTGCTATGGTCATGATGGGGCTTATGGTCGGTAACCGTGGACGGGCGCTTGCGATGAGTGATAAGACTCGTCATTATATTGATCTGTTTTGGGAATTGATCGATGAGATCTTAAACGCTATTTTATTTGTGTTAATTGGTCTTGAGGTTGTCATCATTGCCTATTCAGGTAATTTGTTTATCGCGGCTGGTTTGACGATTATTATTGCCCTACTTGCTCGACTCATTGTTGTAGGTATGACCACTAAGACCTTTAGTCATCAATTAAAACTGCCAGACGGCGCATGGAAAGTATTGACTTGGGGTGGGCTGCGTGGTGGTATTTCAGTCGCTTTAGTGCTACAACTCCCCACAGGGACAGAGCGCGATATTTTATTGGCATTGACCTATGCTGTTGTGGTTTTTTCTATTTTAGTACAGGGACTGAGTATTGGTAAGGTGGCTAGAATGATTCAGCCAGTAGAGCAAAAATAACGATAAGACTAGATTAAAGGGTAATGAAGGAGTGAAAACATCAACCAGTATAAAAATGCTAGGTTTTATACTGGATGATGTTTTCGTAGTTACAGGTCAATTTTATCACCATGATGATTCATAATGGCTAGTTATAATAGCTATAGAACTAAAATGACAATGCTTATGTAGAGCTCTATATTAACCCTTTGTTTTTCATATTACGGTAGACGACCACTACAATGATGATATTTAATACTAAAATACCCAATTTAAACCAGTCAAATGGGCTAGTTAGTAGATAATAAAGCTCAATAGGAATAAATATCCCGTAGCCAATAACACTAAACCAATAAGCCCATGTCTTGTCTTGCCACAATCCATACGCTTCTATCAGGCGTAAACTGACATAAACAAAGATAAATATCAAAAACATCGTCCAGTTTTTGCTCGCTTGCTGAGCCAGTTGGACGATACTGTCAATCTGCGGCGCGAGAACCTTGCCAAAATGCTGGTGCCATGAGTCTGTTGCAGTGGCAAGCCAACGTTCAAGATCACTGTGCCAGTACCACAATGCAGCAGCACCTAAAAGTGCACTTGTGCCTTTGACAATCTCATAAATCGCGACTGCCTTGATCGACTCACTAGACTTGCCATACTTTTCTATCTCACTCGACAAATTGTCATGAATCTTTAAGGATTTATGGCTTTTGCTTGCCTCAGATGATGGCGATTCGGTCTCCTGCTGGAGATAATTAGTCAAAGAACGTCTCCACGACTCTACCCTGCAAATGCTGATTAAAAAACGGGGTGTTTTTGCCATTCGATAACATAGTATCTGTCGTCACCTGCCACTCAAGCTGAGGATCTACTAAGATAGCACCGCCTAATTTTTCGTATTGGGTATTAATACCCGCAATTTGCGCAGGATTTAGACAAATCTTATCTACCAGCTGCGTAAGCGTTAACACCTCATCACGTACTAGCTGACAGGCTAGCGCCATAAAAGTATCAAAGTTTGAGATACCAGGTGTACTCTCAGCAAAAGGCGCTTTTTTTGCCGTAGCGTTCAGAGGCTCATGATGACTACAAATCGCATCAATCGTGCCATCTTTAAGCCCGCGCAGCAGTGATTGCTGATCCGTATTACTACGTAATGGCGGTAGCACATAAGCTTGGGCATTAAAGCCTTCTAAATTGTCATCCGTCAGATATAGCTGGTGCATAGCGACATCGCAGGTTACAGGCAGCCCTTTATCTTTTGCCCAGCGCATAAGCTCCACAGAAGACTTACAAGATAGCTGACTAAAATGGGCGGCAATACCGGTCTCTTCTACCATGAGTAATTGTGTAGACAAAGCAACTGTCTCCGCAATCCAAGGAATGCCTTGTAAACCGTGATACGAAGCAATATAACCCTCATGTGCCACCCCCTCGCCCGACAGGCTGGGCTCGTCGGGATAAAAGAATACCTTCATGCCAAAGGTTGCTGCATACTCAAGCGTACGCAGTAGTACCAAATCATTGCTAAAAGGTCTGCGCGCGTTAGAGACAGCAATACATCCACCCTTTTTAAGACCAGCAATGTTAGAGGGTTGCCCGCCCTCAAGCCCTGCAGTTAGTGCACCAAGAATATGTAGATAAATACCGCCATCTTCGAGGGCGCGCTCACGCAAGCCTTTGAGCAGTGAACCGTTTTCCAATATAGGGCTTGTATCTGGCGGGATGACCACATGCAAAAAACCATTTGCACGAGCAGCGCGCCCCTCAGAGACTAGCGTTCCATGTTGCTGCTGTCCAGGTTCGCGTAGACGCGCGCATAAATCGACCAGTGGCGGCAATAACCAAGTTTCACGACCAGTATCAAGGCTTGCCAGCTTGCTAATGGCTTCACTCGATAATGATTGTTTAAAGATATTGGGCAGTAAATCTATCATTTGTGCATCAGTAGCGACGGGGTTAGTCATGAGCTTGGTTACCATATCAATAATAATTAAGTAGAAAATTTGGGCAGGTAAAACGTAAACCATTTATGTTTATTGGTCATTCATTTTCACAAATAAGGCTATAAAGACTTTGCCGCCCTTGCCGCTTGATGAGCGCGTTGCCCCTCCATCGCTAGCGACAACACCGCCATGCGAATCGCCACACCATTACTTACTTGCTTTAAAATCACTGACTGCGGGCCATCAGCCACACTTGAGGCAATCTCAATACCGCGATTCATCGGTCCTGGATGCATAACTAGCGCATCAGGCCTTGCCAGTGCGACGCGCTCAGGCGTAATGCCATAATGCTTGTAATACTCACTTGATGAAGCCAGTAACGGCGAGCCAATACGCTCATTTTGTATTCTAAGCCCCATAATAACATCACAGTCTGTCACGCACTCATTCATGTCTTCATAGACTTGGACACCGAAACGCTCAATGCCTTTTGGTAATAAAGTACGCGGCGCAATGACGCGAATATCTTTCACCCCTAGTGTTTGCAGCGCACTGATGTCTGAGCGCGCCACCCTTGAGTGCTTAATATCGCCAATAATAGCAACGGACAAATCTTCAAATGCACGCGATGCCTCACGATGAATGGTCAGCATATCGAGCATACTTTGGGTCGGATGCGCATGCCAGCCATCACCTCCATTGATGATAGCAATATCTGGTGTCACCTCTGTTGCCATAAAATGTGCAGCCCCTGATGCAGAGTGTCTGACTACAAAGATATCTGCCGTCATGGCTTGCAGATTCCATAGCGTATCACGCAGGCTCTCCCCTTTTTTGGTACTAGAGCGGGCAATATCGATATTTAATACATTGGCACCAAGGCGTTTTTCTGCTACTTCAAAGGTAGTACGCGTACGCGTTGAGGGCTCAAAAAACAGATTCATGACGGTACAGCCGTCAAGCTCAGGTCGATTGATCAGCAGACCATTTTCATCAAAAAAAGTCTCGGCTTTAGCAATGATGGCTTGTAGCTGAGCTTTGTTTAACCCCTCAACACCTAAAAAATGGCGCAAGCTACCATCCTCATTTAGTTGCGGATGACTAAGTGATGTATTAAGCTTTTGATGAATCGTATCGTGATCAAATGAGGCGTATTTGGAGGGTAACACCGTACTTACAAACTTATTTTCTTGGGAAGTTGGCATAATAGCAGTTCTTTATGGTGAGTTGATATCAAGTCAGTGCTAACGATTTTTGTATTTATAACGACGAGTACAGACACAGGGACATTTTGACACTTATTTGCTACAATTTACCGCAGTAACATAAGCGGCCCCATTAACCTTTTATAAGTAGACGATATTAACCATAGTCATTGGCACATTTGGCTAAGTGAACAATAATAATAGATATAGTGTAGCTGATTTTACAGGCAGGACAAAGATAACGTGTCTGCTATTTGCATATTGCTTATTTACTCGTTTAGCTGAATACTTAGCTTATTTAAAATTACCCAGATCCTTATCTTTATTTTGCGCATTTTAAAACGTAACGTTTCTCGACTTTTTACAAATCATCTTATTTATTAGGAAGTACTATGACGACCTTAACACACTATCTAAAAGAACAAAAAATTGACTCTGCCGTGAGCGATGTGATCACTACCATTACTGAGGTTGGCAAAACCATCTCGCAGTTGCTCAGAAAGGGTGCTTTAGCCGATATCTTAGGGGAAGCGGGCAATCAAAATGTCCAAGGTGAAGAGCAAAAAAAACTGGACGTACTTGCCAATGACCTGCTTCTAGAGGCGTTATCACAAAATCAGCATTGTGCTGGCGTGGCCTCAGAAGAGCTAGACGATGCGACTCCTGCCAATGCTGATGGAGGCTTACTGGTGTTATTTGATCCCCTTGATGGCTCATCAAACATTGATATCAATATGGCAGTAGGAACCATTTTCTCTATCTTACCCTACCAGCGCCAAGGCCAAACAAGTGAAAACAGTGACTTTTTGCAAGCTGGCGATGCGCAGCTGGCAGCGGGTTATTTATTATATGGCACGTCTACTATGCTTGCACTAACGGTGACGGACAACGTAGTCATGTTTAGCTTAGATCCCGATAGCAACGATTACGTACTGGTAAACGACAAGGTACAGATCAATGCTGATACTAGCGAGTATGCTATTAATAGCTCAAACTATCGTTATTGGCGTGCGCCCATGCAGCAGTACATCGATGAGCTAATCGCTGGCGAGACAGGCGTACGTGGGCGCGATTTTAATATGCGCTGGGTGGCAGCCATGGTCGGTGATGTACACCGTATTTTATGCCGCGGTGGTCTATTCACGTATCCTTTTGATACCAAATACGCACATAAAGCTGGCAAATTACGTTTAATGTATGAAGCCAATCCAATGAGTTTGCTTATAGAGCGCGCGGGCGGACGGGCAACTGATGCGACCAATCGTATTTTAGATATCGCTCCAACTGATATTCACCAGCGTGTCCCTGTCGTTCTTGGCAGTAAAAACGAAGTCGACTACGTTAAAGACTTACATTTAAAGCATGGCGATCAATAAGCCATACGCTTTAACCTTATTCTAATTTATACATTGACTATATAGTCAGTTCAATATGAAAAAGATACAGCGAAACTGGGGTGCTTAGTTTTTCATGTTGGTTTTGCAGCCTCTGGCGGCTAGCTACAGCAAACCAGAAAAACTTATACCAGTTTCGCGTCATTAAATAACGTATCCATTTTATTTAGTAACGACTATAGCTAGATCAGTATCCAATAAAAAATCCTTTGGTCTGGCACGCACTCAATAGTGTTCCTCTTATTTTTATTTTTAAGCAGTTAACCATGACATTAGACCCTACTGAGCTTATCACGTCAGACAAAAATACCACGGTAAAGCTGGTCAAAGCGCTGTTATCACAAGCGCGGCAGCGTAAAAAACAGGGTCAAACGGTACTTGAAGGCGCACACCTCATTGATGCCGCCCTGCGTAGTGACTATCCCTTTGTACAAATACTACTTGCTGAATCAGCGCGCAAGCATCCTGAGGTTCAGCAGATATTGACGCGCCTGCCAACCTATACCAGTATCTTAACGTTGTCAGACGCGCTTTATGAGAGCATTCGAAGCCTAGGTACAGGTATCGACATTATGGCCGTGATAACCATCCCAGTACCAAGCTTATCTTTGGTAGACGATGACTGCTTAATTCTCAACGATGTCCAAGATAGTGGTAATGTTGGCACGCTATTACGTACCGCAGAAGCGGTTGGTATTCATACTGTGCTCTGCACGAGTGCTACTGCTCAAGCATGGTCACCAAAGACGCTACGTGCAGGAATGGGCGCGCAATTTGCACTGACGATCTATGAAAGCTTAAGTATCCAAGATATTTTAGACTTTGTTCAAATACCACTTCTAGCGACCAGCTCGCATACTGACACCTTGATTTATGATCATGATTTGTCTGACCCTGTTGCTTGGATTATGGGCCATGAAGGCCAAGGCGTGTGTGCTGAGCTCATGCAGTGTGCTACCCCTATTGCCCTACCGCAGCCTAATGGACAAGAAAGCCTCAACGTTGCCATTGCAGGCTCTCTATGCCTATATGAGACCCTACGTCAACGTCACTATCGTTAGCACTGATAATTAATAGTTGATAGTTGAGTCAAACTTACTTTATACCTATAAAAAATCCCGCTATTAATAATAGCGGGATTTTTATTAACTGTTAAAATATCATCTATTTTATAGCATTTATACTTTACTTGTCAGCTCAGGCAGAGCTTCAAATAAATCCGCTTCTAAGTAGTAATCAGCGACGCTTGCAATTGGAGACTCTGGATCGTTGTTGATAGCAACAATAACTTTAGAGTCTTTCATACCTGCTAAATGCTGAATAGCACCTGAGATACCAGCCGCAATATACAAATCTGGCGCAACGATTTTACCTGTTTGACCAACCTGCATATCATTAGCAACGTAACCTGCATCAACCGCAGCTCGTGAGGCACCAATAGCAGCGCCAAGCTTGTCTGCGAGCGGCTCAATATATTTGGTGAAGTTTTCACCATTTGCCAAGGCACGACCACCAGATACGACGATTGAAGCTGAAGCCAATTCAGGACGGTCAGATTTTGCCATCTCTTCATTAACAAAGCTTGCTTTGCCAGAGTCTTGTACACTATCAACGGTCTCAATAGAAGCAGAACCGCCTTCGGCAGCAACTGGATCAAAAGCCGTAGTACGTACGGTCAACACTACTTTATCGTCGGTAGTTTTGACCGTGGCGGTCGCATTACCTGCATAAATAGGACGCTCAAAGGTCTGTGCATCTATAACCGCAGAGATCTCTGATAGCATGCTGACATCCAATAAAGCGGCAGTACGTGGCATAAAGTTCTTACCAGTTGTCGTAGCAGGCGCGATAACATGGCTATAGTCTTTCGCAACATCTGCAACTAATAACGCAATATTTTCTGCCATTTGATGCTCATAAGCAGCATTGTCTGCTAACAGTACTTTGCTTACGCCCTCAATTTTTGCCGCTTCGTCAGCGACTGCTTGATTACCACTACCCGCAACCAATACATGAATATCATCACCCATCTGCTTAGCAGCTGCAACGGTGTTTAAAGTTGCCTTTTTTAGACTGGCATTGTCATGTTCTGCATATACCAAAATTGCCATTTTCTTGTCCTTTTATGTCGTCGTTAATGTCGTCGTATCGCTCATTAAATATGGTATTAAAGGTTTTGAGAGCCTATAAATACCATTGCAAAGTCTTAAATGACTTTTGCTTCGTTTTTTAGCTTATCGACCAATTCATCAACTGAGGCCACTGTAATACCCGCTTTACGCTCAGCAGGTGGCACCACTTTAATCACCTCTTGCTTGGAGGTCATATCAACGCCGAAATCTGCAGGCGTTTTTTCATCAAGCGGCTTTTTCTTAGCTTTCATAATGTTAGGCAGTTTTGCATAACGTGGCTCATTCAGGCGTAAATCGGTGGTTACCACTGCTGGCAGTGAGAGCGCAACCGTTTGCAAACCTCCATCAACTTCACGAGTAACGTTTACTTTATCGCCATCAACTTTTACTTCTGAGGCAAAGGTACCTTGACCGATGCCCATTAAGGCAGCAAGCATCTGTCCTGTTTGGTTATTGTCGTCATCAATCGCCTGTTTACCCAACAAAATAATATCCGTACTCTCTTGTTCAGCGATGCTTTTTAAAATCTTCGCTACCTGTAAAGGATACGGTTTGGCATCAGTTTGTACTAAAACACCACGGTCAGCACCCAAAGCTAACGCTGCACGAATTTGCTCTTGCGATTCTTTTGGTCCGATTGAAACCACGATGATCTCATCGATAACGCCAGCTTCTTTTAAACGAACGGCTTCTTCTACTGCAATTTCATCAAATGGGTTAATAGACATTTTAGTGTTAGACAAATCAACACCAGAATTATCGGCTTTGACACGAACCTTTACGTTGTAATCAATGACACGCTTGACCGCGACTAATGCTTTCATACGTTCCTCGTTTATTAGTGTTATAAAAAAAATTATAAATCAACAACCATCGATTTATTTTGGTTGAAGGTTTTAGGTAATATCTTTAACTGATTTCATCAGCTATTATGAATGACACATAACTATCTTGCGTGAGCAGACAGATAACGTCAAGATGACGCCGTGAATAACGCGTCATAAATTTGTCACTATTTTCAAATCAATATACTTGAAGTTTAGGTAAACTTGTCTTTATGACAAAAATTTAAAATTTATTTTTAAAATTTTGTTCTACTTCTACCTTTATAGCATTACTACGGCTATACATGCTTAACAGTTTGTTATCATTTCGCAAAATTATTATTATTTTGTACGATTAATCACTTCCTGACTACTTTTAGTTGCTCTATCTTCAGGAGCCAGTAGTAGCTCATTATCGCGAATGTCGTCAAACAGCGACCAATCAGGCACGGCATCATTATTTTTGATCACACTCATATCAGCTGTGGTTTCCATCACGACAGCGAATACCTCAGATGTAGACTTAATACCGTTTTTACGTAATACTTGTTTGATATCATTAGCACTTAACTTGGCTTCTTTTAAATTATCCCAAAAATACTCACCATGTGCCATCAAAATAATCGGTTGATTATCTATTAAAGACTTTATAGGTTTCACTCTACGCCTAAGTCTAGATACTAGGGATTGCAATATAAATAGCATACCGACAGCGACCAGCCCTTGAAGTAGCGCTGGGGTTTTCGACATGACAGTAGAGGCCAAGATACTACCAATACCTACGGTCATTGCTAGATCATAACTAGAGAGCTTAGAGAAACTTCGTAATCCTGCTATGCGAGTGAATAATATTAGGCAAAAATAAAACCCAATAACCGATAAAACGATACCAATGACTTGTTTCCAATCGATCATAATCCATGATTGCCATTCCATAATATATCCTTATTGCGCGGTATTGATGATAACTATCGTGAGAGCTCATTAATAATGTATAGCTATGATTAATATACTGTACAAACATTAAATAATATAAATACGTTTTAGAATTTTTTGACAAAAAAAAGCAACCTGATAAGAGGTTGCTTTCGGTGTACAGTCTAAACAATATTTTCGTTGTCATACAACAACGTATCTTTAGTTATGTAATTTTTGAGATTAAGGACGACTGATCAATCAACCGATCTTAATCGCAGTAAAATTAGATAGCTTCGATTTGCTCAGCTTGTGGGCCTTTCTTACCATCACCTAAGATGAAAGACACTTTTTGACCTTCGGCTAGAGTTTTAAAACCATTACCTTGGATAGCGCTGTAGTGAGCGAATACGTCTTGTCCGCCATTGTCTTGAGCGATAAAACCAAAACCTTTAGCTTCATTAAACCACTTTACAGTGCCTTCAACTTTTTCTGACATAAATTTTCCTAACTCTTTAACTGGTGGTGAGACATATGTCATCACCGATTAATTGATAAATATTCAATCGAATCATGAGCAGTTGCTCCAATAAAAATATGATGATATCTTTTGACGATATCCCAATATTTTTATCTAAAATTCATTGAATACACCTGTAGTATAGCATTTTTTAATGTCAGTGGGATGTAAAATTGGAAGTTTTTGTAAAGGTATAGTTGGTCGTTTGATAAATTTGTGTAATCGAATATAGCTCTATTATTAATATTCTCATTAAGTTCGTGAATATAAGGAATTTAAATAGGTAAAGATAACCAAGGAGAAGCCAAAACCAGTAGACATAGTCCAAAGAATATCAAGGAGAACGATTGACTATAGGCGATGTATTTAGAAGGAATAATCAAATCTTCAGGCGAGTCTGGGATACCACGAAGCTTAAGTAAGCGTGTACCGTAAATCCAGCCAAAAATAGTATACAGCCCATAAGCGGCAGGTACTGTAGTTGCTAATGGCGTCAAATCAATCATATACATCATTAGCACAGAGATGAAAAACCAAGAGGTATCGAGTAATGAGCTAAATTGAAAGAATAAAGATTTTGGTAGCTTGCCATCGCTGCGTTTGAGCATCCAACCTTCTATCCAAATCAAAACGGCAACTATAGCGCTAAAAACAACATATGCGAATTGCGGCGTTAGCCAATCTGGAAAAGATATTTGCACAGCATCCAACCTATCGTATAAAAAGTAAAAGAAAAAGCAGCATACGTCATTATTTAAGAGCCAGTTAATAGACAAAAACCAGCCCTAACTAATGAGACAGCTCCATACATTGGGTAGTCAATATGGATTTTCAAGTAAAATATCTTATTCGAGTGGAATATCTGTGTTTAAAGTCCTTTTTGCTATGACTTATTAAAAAACCCATGCTATCTGGCGATAACATGGGCGATATTGAGTATTAATGAAAATAGAGTTTATTCGGTAATGATTGTTGTAATTAATTGATATTCTATTAGTTCTTATCTTTATCAATGATTTTGTTACCACCGATCCAAGGCATCATGCCACGTAGCTTGGCACCTGTGATTTCGATCTGATGCTCAGCATTGTTACGACGGCGTGCAGTCATTGATGGGTAATTACTCATCCCTTCACTGATGAACATCTTCGCGTATTCGCCAGATTGGATACGTTTTAGCGCGTTACGCATAGCTTCACGTGACTGCTCATTAATCACCTCAGAGCCCGTGACATACTCGCCATATTCAGCGTTGTTGCTAATTGAATAATTCATATCAGCAATGCCGCCTTCATACATTAAATCAACGATAAGCTTGAGCTCATGCAAACATTCAAAGTAAGCCATCTCAGGCGCATAGCCTGCTTCTGTTAGGGTTTCAAAACCCATTTTTACCAGCTCAACAGCGCCGCCACAAAGTACCGCTTGCTCACCAAATAAGTCGGTTTCTGTCTCATCTTTAAATGTTGTTTCGATAATACCTGAACGACCACCACCTACGCCCGCAGCATAAGATAATGCCAATTGCTTGGCTTGACCTGAAGCATCTTGATAGATAGCGATAAGGTCAGGAATACCGCCACCTTTAACGAATTCTGAGCGCACAGTATGGCCTGGAGCTTTAGGAGCCACCATAATAACGTCAAGGTCGCTACGTGGTACCACTTGGTTGTAATGAATAGCAAAACCATGAGCAAAAGCTAAGGTTGCACCCTCTTTAATATTGGGTTCAATCACTTCACTATACAGCTGTCTTTGAAACTCATCAGGCGTTAAGATCATCACGACGTCAGCAGCTTTTACCGCCTCTTCGACTTCAGAAACTTTTAGACCAGCATTTTCAGCTTTTTTCCATGAGCCTGAGCTGGCACGTAGACCAACCGTTACATCCACACCAGATTCTTGCAGGTTCAATGCATGTGCATGACCTTGTGAGCCATAACCGATAATGGCAACTTTTTTGCCTTGGATAATAGATAGATCACAGTCTTTATCATAAAAAACATTCATAAATAGAGTCCTTTTCCTCAATCGTGGGTAGCCATGTCTAGTAAATGCACGACCAGTAAACGCTTAGATCATTCGATACGTAAGCTTGATAGTAAATATAGATAATAAAGTTAATTTTACAATAAATTATAAACTTAGCGTCTTTTCACCGCGGGCGATACCAATCACTCCTGAACGCACCACTTCTAAGACCCGTTCGCGACCGATAGTGTCAATAAAACCATCGAGTTTAGCCGTATCACCAACGATTTGGATAGTATATAAATTAGCCGTTACATCAACGATTTGCGCGCGAAAGATATCAGCACTGCGCTTAATCTCTTCACGCACATTACCAGTAGCCCGAACTTTAATCAGCATCAGCTCACGCTCTACGTGCACTATGTTTGACAGAGTAAGCACCTTGACCACTTCAATAAGTTTATGTAATTGTTTGGTTATCTGCTCTATTTTCTCAGGCGATGTAATAGTGGTTACAGTCAGGCGTGAGATCGTTGGATCATCCGTTGGTGCGACGTTTAGAGTTTCGATATTATAACCACGCTGGGAGAACAAGCCGACTAATCGTGACAACGACCCCGCTTCGTTTTCCATTAATACCGAAATCAGATGTTGCTGTTGCATTAGGCACGCTCCCCTTTTGATAACCACATATCACGCATTGTCTGTCCAGCGATTTGCATCGGATAGACATGCTCATTACGATCGACATAAACGTCAATAAATACCAGCTTGTCTTTCATAGCCATAGCTTCTGCTATTTGCGCCTCCATCGTTTCAGGGTCAGTAATCTTGACACCGACATGACCATAGCTTTCTGCCAATTTGACAAAATCTGGTAAGGAGTTCATATAAGACTGAGCATGACGGCCTTCATACAGCATATCTTGCCATTGTTTGACCATGCCAAGCTGAGCATTGTTGATATTTAAGATTTTGACGGGTAAATCATATTGTAAACAAGTGGACAGCACTTGAATATTCATCTGAATAGAGCCCTCGCCAGTAATACAAACCACATCGCGATCAGGACAAGCAAGTTTCGCTGCCATTGCATACGGTAAACCAACCCCCATAGTCCCAAGACCTCCTGAGTTTAACCATTGACGCGGTTCTTTATAAGTATAATAAAGCGCAGCAAACATCTGATGCTGACCCACATCACTGGTAATGATAGCGTTACCATCAGTGATTTTGCAAAGCGCTTGTACCACACTTTGCGGCTTGATGCCTTCATCGGTACTGGTGTCATAGCGCAGGCCATGACGTTTGCGCCATTCATTAATCTGCGACCACCAGTTTGATAGCGCTTGCTGCTCAAGCTGCTCATCATGCCCGATAATATCTAGCATGTCACTTAGTACTGATTTGACATCGCCAACGATAGGAATATGCGCAAAGACGGTCTTTGATATGGAGGTAGGATCGATATCGATATGAATAATGGTTGCATTTGGACAAAACTTTTTGACGTTGTTAGTCACGCGGTCATCAAAACGAGCACCCACTGCTAAAATAACATCAGCA
>JARIAA010000192.1 GCA_029264635.1 Psychrobacter sp.
ATGCTTGCGCGTCGATGGCTCGAAAAGCCGTAGAGTGTACGGGCACGCCAGCGGGCGCTAAATCATAATAGCCAACAGGGTGCATGCCCATGACAGCAAAGAGCCTGCGCATCATACTAAGCTCGTCAGCTGTACCCAACCTAATCGCTCCGTGGCGCTCCATGCTGAGTCTATCAATCTCTCTGGTGTGCTCAAGCTGCTCTTTAATCTCAGGATGCTTGGTGAGCACCTCTGTATTTACCTCAGCGACTAAATCAAGCAAGTCACCATATAGCGGAACTTCGGTTTGGTACATGGCTGACATGGCCATAGAGAACTCATGGCGAATAGCGTCGCTACTGATAAATGTTTGATTCACAGATAGGTATCCTTATTAAAATTCCAAAGATTTTTATTTATACTAAGTTGATAATAAACTAGGTTAGTAGGGTTATGTGGCAAAAAAATAGGTTGCAAAGGCTTGAGGCGTTAATGTTTAAAACGCTGATGCTTTAATAGCTGAATTTTCAATCATAGAATCCTTGATTATTAGCAATGATTCTAGTGAGACTTGTCTTTAAACGAGTCGTAGTGTAGACATAATGAATCAGGGTTTGTGTTTGATTGATGATGGCAGAGACAATATGACGGTGACGGTGATAATGATAATGAGCAAAATTTAAGACGCCGATACCACCGACAAAGTCAATGTAGCAGCGATCATCCCTGTACCAAACTTTTACATTTTTGCCTGTGGTGAGAATTACAGGATGTACCATAGTAAAAGCATCCATGACGTTATAGCGCGTATCCATTGACCAGCCCTTCTCTTCCTTAAGTGTGGCTCCATTTCAGCAAAACCTTGTCTGCTCAGCAAACGAATAATAGTTGTGCACTCATTCCTTTTTGTCATTCTCACTATCCTAGTCGATTTATTATAATTATAAATAATCAAAGCAGTTTGATGACTTATGACATAAAATCCAACGTACTTGTCTGATTAGAGGTGGCAAGATACGCTGAGATCCATTCTAAAATGACTTTGACCTTATGCGATCTGCCTAAGGACAAAGGATAAGAGATATAGTAAGCACCGCGCCCTTTTGACGCATAATCCCATGCTGTTATGAGCGCCCCAGATTGCAGCTCAGGGGCAACCAAACGCAGCGGTACAAGTGCGATACCATAGCCGAGCAAGGCGGCGGCAATACACGCCTGAAAAGTATCGAAGCGCGGACCTACAAAGGTTCCATCGATACTGATATCTTGTTGCTTAAAATACTCATACCACGCACTTGGACGTGAGCTTAATTGTAGCAAGGTGCCGTTATCTCCATTGCTCGTACAGGGGGTTTTATCTCGGGTTTTTTTATACAAGTATTCAGGTTGGCAAACTGCCACGCAATACTCATCAAACAGCTTAATCGCCTCCATGCCGCCCCAAATCCCATCACCATATAAAAAAGCAATATCGACGTTTTGGTCTTCAGAAAAAAACGGCCCAACTTGCTCTTTGATATCTAAATTTATCAATGGATGAGCTTGGCTAAAACCACTGAGCGCAGGTAACAACCAGCGTGAACAAAAGGTCGGGTGTGAGGCGATCTTGAGCATTTCAGTATTATCACTGTGTGACATCAAACTGGTGGTTGCCACCTCAATATGTTTGAGAATCTCCAATACTTCAAGGTAGTAAGTTTTGCCCGCTGGCGTCAATGAAATCCGCTGCGGTGTACGATAAAAGAGTGAGATGTTTAACATCTCCTCTAACTGCGCAACCTGCTTACTAATAGCGCTTTGAGTCATATGCATCTCGTTCGCAGCATGGGTAAAACTCAAATGCCGCGCAGCCGTCTCAAAGCACTGCAAGGCCGTTGTCGATGGATACTTTCTAAACGCAAGGGGTTTATTCGTTTCAGTGTTCATCATTGTTATCTTTTATCTTGTCTAGATGCGAGCCCAATACATTGAGCCCAGTGACTATCGTTGAAGCACTTTAATCGTTGAAGCACTTTAAAAGTGTGACTTTCTAAAGTATCAAGATTATATCGTAAATTGACTCACTGGACAGTAAGTACTCATCTCGCTTATCGCAACCAACCCTCGTTTTTCTCAACGACAGTCAACGATAAAATAATTTTTCTAATCGTTGTAAAAACAAGGCCAACAAAAAGCCGATAACAAACAAGATATCGGCTCGATTAACCACTTAGCCATGAGATAGCCTATTTTTGTCATACACAAAGAAACGACTAGAGCTTATCATTGGATGACTAATTACGGTCAGTTCTTCTATATATACCAAACGTCCCTTATTACCTATATAATTGATCATAGTGAAACCTGTTAAATTCAAGATATCACCTATACTCAGATGGAAATAAAAAAGTAGGTTCAACATAATGTTCTACTGGTTCAATTTTTTGGTTGAATCAAATCTACTTTATCATCAATCAATCGTTTTTTTATTCAACTGAGCAATTCATGTCCCCAACCGAGATAACAGCGAACAAAAACCAAGGCGGCGTACAGTCACTTGAGATTGGACTATCGATACTAGACGTCCTTATAAAGCATTACGAACCTATGATGCTAAAAGATATCGCTCAGGTCATGCAGATGCATCCTGCAAAAGTCCATCGCTACTTAGTGAGCCTCATTCGTAAAGATTATGCTCGCCAACTTGATGATGGGCGCTACAGGCTTGGAGATCGTATTGATGCTTTGGCGTATATTGGGTTTCAGCAAAACAACCTTTTTGAGCGCTTAACTCGCGTTGCCAATGAAATTAAAGACGTTCTAAACTGCGGGGTACAAATTGCCAAATGGTTTGATGAAGGCCCCATCATTATTCAGTTTATTGAACCAGATAGCCCAATCAATATCGTGACTCGCATCGGCTCACGCATTCCTTTGACCACCTCTGCTACAGGACAATTATTTGCCAGTCACCAACCTGATGAGATCATAAAACCTTTAGTATTCTCTGAATGGAAGAGCAGCGACAGTAACCCGATATCTGCCTTTTCTCAACATTCTGAACAAAGCGATAAACCGATAAGTGATGCTGAGCTGTCAGCTAAATGGCAGCATTTTACCCGCTTACAATCTTGCATTCGTACTCAAGGTTATACTACGGTTGCAGGCACCCTGCTAATGGGCATCAATGCCATCAGCGTTCCTATTTTTTCGCCTAAACTTGGATTAGCCGTCATCTCTGCTTCCACACAAGTGAGACCATTAGAGTATGCTATTACCATCATCGGCACCTCAGAACAGCTACCAGTAAGTGAACAGCATGACGTAGCTGAGAAAATATTAGCCATCGTTCGGCGTTATAACATAGTTTAGCGCTATGCAATAAGTTTTAATGCCACCCAAGCTTTTCTTTGACTAGCGCTAAGTCAGCACTCACCTGCCCGTAATATGTTTTTAACCCCGCACACAGATAGCTCAAGCCCACCTCTCCATCAGGAGTCTTGATAAAACGGTGTTTAGGGCAATCACCCCAGCATAACGCTAAAAAGTCGCAAGTCTTGCAATAATTGGGCAATGTGCTTTGTTTTAAATAACCAAACTGGGTTTGTTTTTTACCAAAAGCCAAGTCGCCTTGATGGGTGTGATGAATATTGCCCAGTTTATATTCTGGGTACACAAAATGGTCACAGCAGTACAAATCGCCGTTGTGCTCCAATGCCAATGCCTTGCCACAAATGGCAGCCGTGGTACATTTTTGCGCGCCTTTATTAAGTATTTGTGAAAGAGTGTTTTCAAAATGGTCAATAAAGACTTGACCGATATCTCTATCTCTCCATTCTTGCCAAATTGTGGTCAAAAAATTGCCCCAGCCTTCAGGCGTTACCGACCAAGCAGTGACAATTTCGCAAGCAACGTTTGAATCATCAGACGCCGCCAAATCATCTATTTGTTTTAATGTATCAGGCTGCCAATGCAAGGGCGCGACCTGCTTAAAATCAAGTGGCTCAACGCCCGCCAAAAACTGAATCATGCGCGGTGCCACGTCATCACGCAAAAACCGATAGACGCCCAAAGGCTCTTTGGCATTTTCATCATTGACGACACACAATGCATTAAAAGGTATCCCGTACGCTTTTAAGCGCTTGATGGCGGCCATGACTAAGTCGTGAGTCGGCTTATCGTTATGGGTGCGGCGATAGCGATCATGTAGATGTTTGGGGCCATCAATAGAGATACCCACTAAAAAGTGATGGGCGGCCAAAAACTCACACCATTTCTTATCAAGCAATAAGCCATTGGTCTGGATGTCATTATGAATGACCATGCTAGAT
>JARIAA010000211.1 GCA_029264635.1 Psychrobacter sp.
ACATATGACCAGTACAGACGATATGCAAATCTTACTGACTTACGGTGACATTGCGCTTGCTAGTAGCTTGATTATCCTTGTGCTCATCGTGTCATGGCGACTACGTCTAAAGCTGACTAAGACTCTATTAACAGCTGCTATTCGTACCGTCGTCCAGCTCAGCTTTATTGGTCTGATACTCGCTTGGATTTTTGCCCGTGAACAGTGGTATGAAGTATTATTAATTTTGACTATTATGACTTTGATTGCAGGAATAGCTGCTAAAAATAGAGTCAAACGCAGTTATAAAGGTTTATTTACTGACACTCTCATTGCTGTGAGTACATCAGCTATACTGGTCACCATCATCGCCATTGGGTTTATTTTAAGAGTAGAGCCATGGTATACACCGCAGTTTATTATTCCAATATTAGGTCTGATACTAGGCAATTCTTTGACCGCTATCTCCTTGACCAGCAACCAGCTTGTCGAATCGTTTCACGAACAGCAAGCCCGTATCGACATGATGTTAAGCCTGTCTGCACGACCTTTTGAAGCGGTACATGAGCAAATACGTGCTGCAGTCGTCAATGGTATGACGCCCACGCTTAATTCTATGCTGGTGGTCGGTATTGTCAGTCTCCCAGGTATGATGACCGGTCAGATACTCGCTGGCGCAGATCCTACGCAAGCGGTACGCTATCAGATTGTGACGATGTTCTTGATCTGTGTGAGTAGCACACTTGGCTGCACTATAAGTGCCCTTCTCATCTATAGACGTTTTTTTAATAGTAAAGAGCAATTTACTGTTCCTTAGTAGTTTATTTTTTTAACATACATAAGTTCACTTGTCTACTTTTTTTTATAGACTTTTAAATCTTTATATAATAATATTAACCTTAGCTACTATAATGTTACTATGACGTAAGAGTACATGTATAGCTTATCTTATAAGAATCTCTTAGGTGAATATTAGACGCAGATGTAACTTTTATAGAGATCACGCTCACTTTATTATTCATTCTTTTTAGTCAATTTTTGTATAATTTTGATGAGAGATTATAGGATATTAGCAATGTCTGAGCGCCCGTCAAGTAATAAGGAGATTACGCATTTAGCAGCACCTTGTACTAGCTCACATTGGCGCTAATTTGTGTTATTGACAGGGACAGAGATGCTCTCTTACCAACCCTTTCCCTATATCAATTGATACACTTTGAGGACGACAACAATGACAATGGATAAACCTTGGTTAGACCATTATCCTAGCAATGTACCTAAAACGATCAATCCAGATAAATATGGCAACTTAATGGAGCTATATGAAGAGTGTTTTGATCGTTTTCGCCTGCACCCTATGAGCATATGTATGGGGGTTACTCATACTTATAATGATGTTGATAAAGCGTCACTAGCAGTTGCTGCATGATTACAAGCACAAGGATTAACCAAAGGCAGTATTGTAGCGCTCATGATGCCAAACGTACCGCAATATTTACCAATTATGATCGGAATCTTGCGAGCAGGCTATGTTTGTACTCCTATTAACCCTTTATATACTGGACGAGAATTACGTCATCAATTAAATGACTCAGGCGCTAAGATTATATTTATCGTTTATAATTTTGCTCAAGCTCTAGAGCAGGTGGTTGATGAAACTTCTATTAAACGCATTGTCCTATCAAAAATGGGCGATATGATGGGTTTGAAAGGTATTTTGGTCAATACAGTGATTCGCCAAGTCAAACGTTTGGTACCTAAATATAAATTAAATGATCCCAAGCACGAAGTTACTAAATTTCCTGATGTGCTTAAAAAAGGTAGAAACTTACCGTTTCGAGTACCCCAAATGGCGTTAGAGGAAAAGGCTATCTTGCAATATACAGGAGGGACTACAGGTTTATCAAAAGGAGCTGTTTTAACTCAGCGCAACGTTGTAGCGGCTGCTTTACAGTCAGAAGCATGGTATCGACCTGTCACCTCAGAGATTAATGAGGTGTATATCAATATGGTTATGGCTCTACCGCTCTATCATATTTTTGCCTTTATGCTAAGTTTACTGGGTATGCGTTCAGGCTATACCTTTATATTAGTACCTAATCCCCGCGATATGCCAGGCTTTATTAAAACCTTATCAAAACAACCTTTCCATATCTTCCCTGCAGTCAATACTTTGTTCAAAGGTTTACTTGATCAGCCAAATTTTAAGCAGTTAGACTTTAGCTCGCTACATATTACGCAAGCTGGAGGTATGGCCGCCACAGAACAAACGGCAGCTCGCTGGTTAGAAGTGACGGGCCGTCCTATGGTCGAGGGTTGGGGAATGACTGAAAGTGTTGCCGCAGGTACGGCTAACGTCATTACCGATCGTAAGTTCAATGGCACTATTGGGGTGCCAGTACCTAGCGTCGATATTATTGTTCTTGATGACAATGATAAAAGAATGGGGATCGGTCAAGCGGGTGAGATGTGCATCAAAGGCCCTAATGTGACCTCTGGTTACTTCAATCACGATAATGGTGATAGCTTTACCGAAGATGGTTACTTTCGTACTGGAGATATCGTCAGTATGGATGAAAAAGGTTACTTTACTTTGCTTGATCGCAAAAAGGATATGATTTTGGTTTCAGGATTCAACGTTTTTCCAAACGAAATTGAGTCAGTCATGCTTGATTGTGAAGGGGTTATCGATTGTGCCGTCATTGGTATTCCTGATGAACGCCAAGGTGAAGCGGTCAAAATTTATATTGTGCCCTCAGACAACAATGTCACCGAAGAAGTCATTAAAGAATTTGCCCTAGATAACTTAACAGGTTACAAATGCCCGCGGCATATCAAATTTGTTCATGAATTACCAAAAAGTAATGTAGGTAAGGTACTGCGTCAAAAACTGCGCGAACAGCATTTAGAAGAACAAGGTTAATCTAAGCCAATTACAAGTCCGCATAAAAAAGCCCTTTAAATAATTTAAAGGGCTTTTTCGATGACTAAATCATGAACTAGCTAATCTTATTAACCACATTGAGTGGCAAATGCTTCATCGCATGCCCTACAATTGACCATGGCAAGCTTGGCACACACGCTTCAACCATCTCAGACTCAATCGCCGCGACAATGGCTTTAGTGCCAGTATCGGCATCCACTTCAAATGGTAAGGGCTTGGCATTAGTATTGATCTCTGTACGAATATAACCTGGATAAATAGTGGAAACTTTAATAGGCAATTTAGTCAAGAGCATATCAGCACGAATACCCTCAGCTAAGTGCGCAAGAGCAGCTTTACTTGCCCCATAAGTGGTCATATGCTTTGGTAGACCGCGCATGGCTGACATACTAGATATCACAACTAGATGACCATTGTTCTGCGCCCGAAATATATTCATCGCAGCTTCACACTGTGCTAGGGCAGAAATAAAATTAATCTCAGCAGTACGGCGATTGGTTTCGAAGCGGCCCTTACCAATACGGCGGCTCTCACCTATCCCAGCATTGACCACTACGCGATCAATTTGACCAAAATCTTTAGCAAAAGCATTGAATACTTCAAATATAGTATCGTAATCAGTAACATCTAAAACACGATAAGCAATTTTTATGTCAGGATAAAGTTCTGTCAAATCTGCTTTGAGTTGTTCTAAGCGGTCAGTACGGCGAGCACAAATAGCTAAGTTATAGCCCAATTTTGCAAACAGCTTCGCCATTCCCTCGCCAAGACCTGAGCTGGCACCTGTCACTAAGACTGTTTTGTTTCGACCCACTTGAGCTTTGGTCAAACCTTTAAGATAGCGCGCTGGTTGAAGGGCACTTAATGCCTGATCTTTGCCTTGCTTAGCCGTCTGCGCTACGAGGGTCATTAGTTTATTTTGCATAAGCAGTCCTTTGTACATCAGTACATTAATATAAAATCTACCATAAAACCTTTAAAAGCCCTATATTATAGTAGATATGTCTTAGTGAATGAGTGGCGGTTATGTATCGTTGGTCGCAGTGATATCGTTATACATTGCCTATGACATCCAAACATGTAATATAACTTAGCTCTCGATTGCAGATGCTAGAGCACTTATCGTTCCCACTAGCGCCAAGTGACAAAGCGTTTGCCATCAGCAAATAAATGACTATACTCATTTAAAGACAATAGTCGTGGGGCTTGTTCTTGTATAGTAATAGACGTAACCCCTGTGTTCACAAGGCTTTTATTGAGTTGGTAAGCCGTTCGACTGCCTTGCTGCAATAAGTGAGCAGTGATAGCAGCAATGATACCACCTGAGGTAAAAACGAGTATGGTACTATCGCGCCCTATATGACTCAGTTGTTCTGCTTGTGCGCGTGCCTGTTCTAATGCCTGCTGCGCTCGTACACTAAACTGCGGCCAACTCTCCATATAGTCCATATCATTGTCACCTTTATGCCAGCGCTGCATAGCAACATTAAACAATTCAGCCAAGCGCGCCTTAGGGGCATCAGACTTGGCAAGCTCTTCAGCAATCGCCTCTTTACTGCTAAAAGCAGGATTAGATTTGATAAATACATCTTTATGATTGAATTCATTAAAAGCTTCAATCATAGAGTTATCAGGCAGAGTCAGATCTGATACAAGCATGTTGTCAGCTGACATCAACGGTTGGTAAGTTTCCCAAAAATGGCGAGCGGACTCTTGCTGTCTTATTAGACTGCCACTAAAGATGGCGTCAATTCGGCGCTGGGTGGTTGCATAGTGCTGTCCGAGCATCTTTGCTTGCTGCTGCCCAAGCGCTGAGAGTTGATCATAATTTTCCTCACCAAACGAGGCCTGACCATGACGTGCCAAGAGTATGGTTGTCATAATGCTATTACCTTTTTATTATATTGTAGAGACTTACTCTTTAGATGACTGGTTGCTTTCTTCAAAATAGCCTTTTGGTAAAATATTTCTCACAATGTTTTGTATGGGGCTTGGCAGTTGCTCGATACTGGCAGCATCTACGCCCATCTCTTGCAAGTGTGGCTGTACGTGGGCCGTAAATAAGGCCTCCCCTTCGTATTGGGCAATCAGCTTTAAGCACTTGGCATGTAATACATGCACGATGATCCAAAAATTCTTAAAGGCAGGGTTTTGGGTTTGTTTATGATAATAGCGATAATAAATTTGCTGCACAATTCCTGCTAGGCGAAACAGGCCAAACACTTCATAAAACGTCCAATTCGCAATTTGCA
>JARIAA010000011.1 GCA_029264635.1 Psychrobacter sp.
CCAAAATATCGGCATCATTACGTACCATCGGCTGACCTGTTGCTATATCTTCAAGCAAATATACCATGTCATCGGTTGGCGAACCGTGACATAGATATATATTCTCACTCAAAGGATAATCAAAAGGCAATGCGCGCATCCACTCAAGCGCTTCTTTGGGCAAATCATTAACGATGAAAGCCATCGTCGGATTGTCAGCGATCTCTTTCTCTGTAGCTTCATAAATCTGCCTATCTTGATTACCACGGATAGTAATAATTTGACTCTGATGTTGCATCAGGCGCTCATAAGTTGCTTTGGGTGCAATAGGACCGTATAGAATATCGCCGAGATTGACAATTTTATCAACTTCGCGACGTTTGATATCAGCGAGTACAGCTTCGAGTGCAAAGACATTACTATGAATGTCTGAGAGGGCGGCGATGGTCATGATTTTTTGTTCAGAGCCATTCATAGTCATTGTCTTTATATTTTGTTAAGGCCAAAATACGGTAAGCGCCTATTTAAGACGTTTACCGTTTTGATTAATTTTTATCTCTCATCATTCAATTGCTGCTCATATTCTTGAGAGCTCATTTTTTTGACAAGTTTTAAGTTACTATCATAGATCTCAACCACCTCTTTATCTGTATTAATCATATAGATATTATGGTTTTCATATGAGCGATCATCAAAGATTTCATCATAATCAAAGCCCTTGACTACTTTACCTGTACTATTGATCAGTCCAAATTTGGGATTTTCGGCATCGAAATTGGCTACTATAAGATAGGGAGAATAATACAATGAACTCATCATCGGATATTTTACTTCAATGAGTGTTTTACCATTTTCGTCAAGTAGTCCATATTTCTCATCAAGCTCAACCATATAATAGTTTTTTTCTTGCTCACTATTTTTATTAGTCTTGCTATCGATATAACCATTATGATCTGTATTGTTGCTAAAATTAAGAACCCCAATACCGTCATAGTTAAGGGCAACTATTATCTCACCTTTATTGTTTATCACCCCTTGCTTGCCGTTTTTATCGACCACTCGTAGCATGTTTGTTGAGTACAAATCGTTAATGTAATCATATTGGCTTAAATCAGTGCTAAGTACCTTGCCATCGGCATCTATTAATACTTTTTTGCCGTCTTTTTGAGCGATATAAGTGCCGTTGGACATTATTTCTTTGATATCTTCAAAGTCAGGGGCGACTTTTATGGTATTTAAGTCATCGTTTAGCCAGCCATACTTGCCGTTTTTTTCAATGATGGGCAAGGATGCCAATTCGTCCATTTTATCGATAGCAAAGCGGAGTTCTGACAACGGTAGCACTTGGCGTCCAACTGCATCAATCACGCCCTGTTTGCCTCCTTGGGAGACCCTATGCAAAGAGCCCGTCTCGTTCTCTTTTAACAAGGAGATATCATCAAAGCTAATAGGTACAATCGTTTCATTATGGGTGGTCAATAAACCATATTTTTGATTACGTTTGACGAGCAAGACGTTAGCATATTCAGTTATCTCATCGTAAAGAAACGGCATTCTAATAGTGTCTTTGGAATCCACTAAGCCAAATTTATTATTCGCCTTTGCAATATACAAATTATCTTCGAAATGATAATCCATCGCTGATGCAACCGACTCCTCTGCTTCAGCCTCAATCTCCACCTCATCTTCTACACGCTCATAAGCGTCATCAACCTCTATGTCTTCAGCAGGTGGAGAGCGTAGCTGCATCAAAGTTTGATCGGTAGTATCAGTACTTATCAGCTGGTCATAATACTGCTTCACTACCAGCTGTTTATTACTTTCATCCTGACGCACAATACCCTGCTTACCCTCGTAAGTAACTACCAATGGCATATCCCAGCTAGAAGAAATATGTTCATATATAGCTGGTAACAGGACGTCGGCGGCTTCGTTTATGACTCCATATTTACCATCACGAGAAAATCGATATAGATTGCCAGTTAGGTTTTCGATAGGCGTGTCTGATGTCAGCAACATCTGCCCTTTACCTTTGATAAGGGCTTCACTGATAAAACTGTCTTCATTTGTATAGGTGTCATGAGTATACTTTCTTACTTTAAAAATCTGTGCGTCTTCATTGTAGTTTTCGATGGTTTGATCGCGGGTAAGAGGGACGATAAACTGCTGATATTGATCAATCAACCCGGTCTTATTACCCATTTTAGCGGTCATAAACAGACGCTCGTTCGGACACGTATCTAATAATTCTAATTCATCATAGACGATAGGAATTAAGGTTTGCTTTTGATCGCTTATTAAGCCTACTTTGCCATTTTCAGTCACTTTAAAATAGCCAATGCTGTTGGTTTCATCGTAATAGAGCGATTCGATGTTGACGTTGTCTTTCATTTTACCTGACACTGGATATAACCAGTTGTTAATATCCGCTTTTACTAACGCGTTCATCGTACGAGCGCCAAGATGTTTAGACAAAATATATAAATCTGCGGGTAATACTTCAATATCATCGTAGTCAAAGCCAAACAACAACTGCCATTTTGCGCTGATAAGACCAACGCGGCCATCACGCTTAGCGGCGATCCTACAATCTGGATAGGGCGTTACGTCGTAGAGACGATCTTGAAGTATCTTCCCGTTTTGATCTATTAAACGATAATAGGCATTGTTAGATTCTAGTGTTAGCTGATTGGGGTGAGCGTCATTGCTCTCTTCTATAGATACCGTGGGAATGGCGCTATTGTCACATGAGCAGCTGTTTGCCAGAACCGATTGCGAGGCTGCCATTGCTGAGATCAGAAAAATAGTAGCGGCTAAAGGTTTGAGTAAAAAGTTATGCAAGTGTTTTTTAGTGTTGGTAGTTTTGGTATTGGTAGGATCATTCATAGGTTGTTCACTTGTGATAATGTCAGATGGCAGCATTGGGATGCATAATGAACTTAAGTTAGTTACTTTGCTACAGTAGACAAAATCTTAAAATATTGCAATAAAAATATAAGCAGGCCAGACTTTATTTACCTCAAAATATGGCAAACAAAACCTGACCTTTTGACAACTCAATTAAATATGGTTTAACGATAAGTTGTCTCGCTATGAGCCAACCTACACAAGCTCATACTAACTGTCTTAGGGTAGTGTCGCCTTTCGGTAGCGACTCACGCCAGCAATAACTGTCTCCTCAATCACCCTATCATCGCCTAGCATCATGAGCACAAATAGTCGTTCTTCAAGGGTTTTAGTCTGTGCCATACGTCTCTCCAACAAAGGCGTTGCTGCCATGTCTATTACGACAAAATCCGCTTCTTTACCCATCATAAAGTTACCAATTTTATCGTCCAGCAGTAGTGATTGAGCATTGCCCAAAGTAATCTGATACAGGCCTTGATAAGCGGACAACTGATTGTTTTGTAATTGTTGAACTTTATAAGCCTCCGATAAGGTGACAAGCATCGATAAACTGGTCCCCGCCCCTACATCGGTGGCAATACTGACGCCGGTATAGCTTAACGTTTTAGGTAAATCAAATAAGCCACTACCTAAAAACAAATTGGACGTTGGGCAATGCGCTATCTGAGTGCCCGTCGCGCGTAGCCTTTCATATTCTGGAGTCTCAAGGTAGATGCCATGCGCCAAAGTCGTATAACGTCCCAATAAACCCATATCTTCGTAAACGTCTAGATAGCCTTTATGATTGGGATAAAGATTACGCACTAACGCCACTTCATCACGGTTTTCGGCCAAATGGGTTTGCAAATAAACATCGTCATAACTGGCGTACAGCTCGCCTGCCATTTTCAACTGCTTTGGGGTTGAGGTAATGGCAAATCTTGGGGTAATGGCAAAATGTTGACGACCGTATCTATGCCACTTATCAATCAAATCTTGCGAATCTTTTATACTTTGTTCAGCTGAAACACACAGATGCTCAGGCGCGTTTTGATCCATCAAGACGTTGCCAGTAATCATGCGAGTGTTTAGACGCGCGCTTTCCATAAAAAAGGCTTCTGCGGACTGAGGATGACTGGTTGAAAACACTAAGGCGCTGGTGGTGCC